>JAWKPF010000007.1 GCA_041390825.1 Thermomicrobiales bacterium | reverse complement strand
GAGGCGTGGATAGGGCATGCGCTCGTCACAAGCGATGCGAAGCGCCCATCATCTGAGAGGGCCCTCCGGCCGGCATGAACCGTCGTCGCATCATTCTGGGATTTGCGGTAAGCGCGTTCTTCCTCGTTTTCGCGCTCCGCGGACAAGACTACGCGGCCATCAAGGAAGCGTTTTCGCAGGTTACCTACTGGTACCTCGTCCCAGCACTCGGCCTCTATTTCATCGGTTTGCTGGTGCGCGCCTATCGCTGGAGTGTCTTGCTCCGCCCGGTCGAGGCGGTTCCCGCTCGCAAACTGGTCGGCATCAACGCCGTCGGATTGATGGCCAACAACGTCATGCCGTTGCGCACGGGGGAGTTCGTGCGCGCTTACGCGCTTTCACAACGCACCAGCGTCACCAAGTCGACCGCGCTCGCCACCATTGCGGTCGAGCGCATATTCGACGGTATGGCGCTGCTCGCATTCATTGCGACGTCCATGCTCTTCGTCGATCTCACCAGTCAACTGAGCCGCGTGGCCGAGCTGGCGATGCTGATCTTCGGCCTGGCGCTGGTTGCGCTCGTGCTTCTCGCGAAGGGCGGTCGCCTGCGAGACCGCATGCTCCAGCTTGCGCTCGGACCATTGCCGGCATCGCTCGGCGCCAAGGTCAACCGCATGGCCGAGTCGTTCATAACGGGTCTGGGCATCTTTCATCGCTGGCGGGAACTGGCGCTGGTTTCCATTTCGTCCCTTGTCGCCTGGGGTTTCGAAGCCTCGATGTACTACATGGTGGCGCGCGCCTTTGGTGGGCAGATCGAAGCGGCCATGGGCGTGCCCGAAACGATGCTCACGACCGGCATCGCAAATCTCGCGACGCTCGTGCCGTCCTCACCCGGCTACGTTGGTCCCTACGAAGCGGCCGTCATCCTGGTGCTGAGCGGCGCTTTGGGGTTGAGCCGAGAACTGGCGCTTTCCTATGGAGTGTTGGTGCATGTCATGCTCTGGCTTCCCGTCACCATTTGGGGCGTGATCGAGTGGAGCCGCCTGCACCTTTCCCTCCGGCAGGTCGAAGCTGCCGAGTATTCGACCGAGCCCGAGGCGGACACGGACGCGTCCGAACTGCGCTCGACTCCCCGGACCGCCGCTGGCGCTCCGCTCGATTCGTAGCGCCGCATGAGCTTGATCGAGGCAATCATCCTGGGTATTGCGCAGGGACTCACCGAGTTCCTGCCGATCTCATCCTCCGGACACCTCATCATCATCCCCTGGCTCTTCGGCTGGGAAACCCCAGGACTTGCCTTTGATGCCGCATTGCATCTCGGGACGCTGCTCGCGGTGTTCACCTATTTCTGGCGTGAATTGGTCGACATCTTCCGCGCCATTCCAACCATGCTGCGCAAGAACGTCTCACTTCTCAAAGGTCCCGAACCCGGCGAGTCAGACGACACGTTCTATGCCCGGCTCGGCATTCTGATCGTGATTGGTTCCATTCCCGGCGGAGTCATCGGGCTCCTGTTCCAGGATCGCCTCGACGATTTCTTTCATAGCGATACGAACGAAGAGCGGGCGATCATCGTGATTGCGGTCTTGCTCGCGGCCTTTGCGATTCTTCTGTGGCTCGCTGACAAGTACGGCAAGGAGATCCGTATCCTGCGCTCGATCCGGGTGCCCGACGCCGTTGCAATTGGAGTGGCGCAGGCGATCGCGCTCATGCCAGGAACCTCACGGTCGGGCGTGACGCTGACGGCGGGGCTGTTCCGGGATTTCACGCGCGCGGATGCCGCACGCTTCTCGTTCCTGCTCGGAATCCCGTTGGTGACCTTCGCTGGTCTCAAGGGACTGGCCGACCTGATCCAGTCTGACCCAAGCGGAACCGAAATCACCCGAATCGTAGCCGGTATGACGGCATCTGCTGTCTCTGGCTTCCTGGCCATTCGCTTTCTGTTGCGGTATCTGCAAACGAAATCGACCGCGGTCTTCGTTATCTACCGCATCATTGCCTCCATCGTGCTCATCGGTCTGGTGCTGTCCGGATTCCGATCCTAGCCACAGAACTCGATACGATCTTGCTCGGGGAACGCTCGCGTCGTAACATGTGCATGAAAGCGCACATATGGGGAGGCTGGCGTGAACGACGATCTTTGCGAGGAACTGAGTATTCATCCTCATCAGGTCCGCGCAGCCCGCGAGCGGCTTCGGACTGCCCAAGATGGCGAAATGGCCCGTCTCTTCTCAGTGCTCGGCGATCCAACCCGGCAGCGGATGTTGGCGGCGCTTGGAGATGGTGAACTCTGCGTTTGCGATCTCGCGCTAGCCACGGGCATCAACCGCACTACGGTCTCTCATCAACTCCGTATCCTGCGCGAGAACCATCTCGTCAAGCATCGTCGCGACGGCCGCGTGCTCTTCTATTCGCTCGACGACGATCATGTCGCCCACATCCTTTCGGTTGCGTCGGATCATGTTGCCGAAGACGTTGCCACCGCGGAAGAGCAAGCCGGATGAACGCCCCCGCGCAGGAGGCTGCCGGCACGCGCACGGTCTACGACGTGCGGGGGATGGATTGCGCTGAATGCGCCAGGAGCGTCGCTACCGCTGTGGAACGGCTCCCCGGCGTCGCAGCAGCGACGGTGAACTTTGGCGCTGGCACGTTGACGGTCGAGACGGATTCCCGCAGCCAGGTCGACGTGACACCGCGAGTGTTGCACGCTGTCGAGGTCGCGGGGTATCGCGCTGTTTCGCGAGGCGCGGCCCGCGCGTCCGAGACTCCTTCGCTGCTTGCTGACCGCCGTTCCCAATTGGCGATCGCCGCAGTGGTCCTTTGGATCCTGGGGGGTGCGATCAGCCTGATCGGCGATCGTCCCGATGTCGCCAGAATCGCATACGCAGCGGCCGTGGTCGCCGGAGCGTGGACGTTTGGCCGCGCCGCGCTGCAAGCCGCACGCAACCGCCGTATCGACATGAACGTCCTGATGACGCTCGCGATTCTCGGTGCGTTGCTGCTGGGGGACTGGGCGGAAGCCGCCGCTGCCGCCGCGCTCTTTGCCATCGGAAATCTCGCGCAAAGTCTCACCTTCGATCGCACCCGAAGCGCGCTTTCGTCGCTAGCCACCCTTGCACCGTCAGAAGCGCTTCGCGTCACCAACGGCAATGAAGAGCTCGTCAGCGTCGAGTCGCTCGTCGCTGGTGATCGCATCCGCGTGCGGCCCGGCGAGCGATTTCCTGCAGATGGTGTGCTGGACGAAGGGGCGACTACGGTCGATGAATCGTTGATCACCGGTGAATCGCTGCCCGCCGACAAGTTCCCTGGTTCGCAGGTCTATGCGGGGTCGTTGAACGGATCTGGTTCGGTCGTGGTGCGCGTGTCCTGTACGGCAGCGGAGTCCACACTGGCCAACATCGTCGAATTGGTCGAAGATGCCCGCGGCGGTCGCGGTCATGCGGAACAGACCATCGATCGCTTCGCGGCTATCTACACCCCGGTTGTCGTCGGAGCCGCCGTTCTCGTAGCCATCATTGGTGGCGCAGCAACCGGCGACTGGCGGGATTGGGCGACTCGCGGATTGGTGCTCCTCGTCATCGCGTGTCCATGCGCTCTGATCATTTCGACTCCGGTGGCCATTGTCTCTGCTGTGGGCGTCGCGGCGAAGCGAGGCTTCCTCGTCAAGGGCGGTGCGGCGCTCGAAGCAATCGCTTCGGTGCGAGCGGTTGTCTTCGACAAGACGGGCACGCTTACCCGCGGAAAGCCGGTTGTGACCTCGATCATCGCATTTGAGGGGAGCGAGCACGATGTGCTGCTCCATGCGGCGGCTGTCGAGGCGCTTTCCGAGCATCCCCTGGGCTTCGCCATCGTCGAGCGAGCGGTTCGCGATGGTGTGCCGATTCAGGATGCAACGGGGTTTGCGGCAACTGCCGGTCGCGGCGCAAGCGCCATCCTCGACGATTCGCGGGTCTGGGTCGGTTCGCCGGCGTGGTTCGTGGAGCTTGGGATCGAACTACCGGCACTGGAAACGGACTGGGCCGGGCAAACCGTGCTTCTCGTGGCTCGCCAGGAAGAGGAACGGGCTGTCGCCGTTGGCGCCATTGCGCTTGCCGACCAGATCCGTCCCGAAAGCGCGGCAGTTGTGACGCGGCTGCGCCAACAGGATATCGAGCCCATTGCCATGATGACCGGTGACAACCGCTCGACCGCGAGTGTCATTGGACGCGAGTGCGGTATCGACGAGGTGATGGCCGAGCTTCTTCCTGGTGAGAAAGCGTCTCGCGTTGCTGCGCTGCGTGAACGAACCGGCGCCGTGGCGATGGTGGGCGACGGTGTCAACGACGGTCCTGCCCTGGGCAGCGCTACGGTCGGGTTTGCCATGGGGCTGACCGGTTCCGACCTCGCCGTGGAAACTGCTGATGTCGCAATCCTGAGAAACGATCTCTTTGCCGTTCCAGGCGCAATCGACCTCTCGCGTAGAACCGTCGCGATCATCCGGCAGAACATCGGAATCTCGTTGGTGGTCAAGCTGGTCGCGCTTGCGCTGACCCTTGTCGGGGTGACCACGCTTTGGATGGCCGTCGCGGTCGACCTTGGCACGTCTTTGCTCGTCACAGCCAATGCATTGCGCCTGACCCGGTGGCAGTTGCCCGGATCGGGCCATCGTCATGACGAGGCTGTTCAGGCCGAATCCGGTCCGTCTCCGGCAGACGCGGCCGGACTGGCAACCGGAGACGCCTGAGGCGACGCAACCGGTGTGGCCTTGGTTCCTGGAACGGGGATATCGACCGGGGCATCGAAGTCGAAGAAGCGCCAGCGCATGTAGTGCAGTCGAGAGACCATCGTCTCGTTGACGAGGTGCCCGGTCTCCTCATCGATCCACCACGCATACCAGGCTGCAATCTGCTTGTCCGACTCCGGTACATAGAACGTGATAACCCGCGCCACGTTGTCGCCGACCAACACACGGCGTCCGAGCTGGAAGTCGCGCGCGCCGTCGTAGGTTGCTCCCCATTCAGACGGCGGGAAGATCGGAATGTAAGTCCGCTCGATCCACTCGTTGCCCGGTGTGCGCTGCCATGAGGTGTCGCCAATGGTCAGCAACTCGATGCCGCTGGTCACCTGCAGGGAGGTTGGTGGCGACCCATTTGTGCCGGTGCTCACCGTTCGTTCGGAAATCGCCACACCTCCCAACCCGGACGCCAGCCGCTCGGTGTAGTGCACGCTGGTGAGATTCATCTCCATATCCAGCGCACTCTCGAAGAGCGCTTGTGCCTCATCCGACGAGCTGTCGAATTGCGGCGCGTCGAACCCGTTGATGTTCGGATCGGGGATGAGGAAGAAGAACGGCACGATCTCGTCTTCCAGTCCCGCGCGGCGGACGAGCACGTCGATTTCCCACCAACCGTTGATCGTCAATTGCAGTCCGTTCGCAACGAAATCACCCGTGGCGGGGTCCTGCACCAGTTCGACGTCGCGTTGCTCGGCTTCGTGATTCAAGCTGATAAGGTCGAGCCGCACGCGCTGGATGGGGATCACCTCGCCCCCCTGATCGGGGTCGAGCAGGCCGACATTCACACGAATCTCGTTTTCGCCGGCGCGCATCGGCGACATGATCAGGTGCAGCACCTCGCTGACCTGATCGTTGCCAGCCAGCGGTGCCGCCAGGTCGATGCTCGTGACCTCGCCGCTCGAGGTGGTTGGCGGCGCTGAGAGAGCCAGGATCGTTCCGCCAAGCACTACTGCCGCGACGAGCGCAGTCTCAAGCCGCACGCTTCCCTGAAGGGCATTCCCGATCCGTTGTAGATGCTTGCGCAGCCAGAGGTGATGGCGCGCCGCGAGAATCATGACCGGCGCCAAAATCGCCACCTTGACGATCAGGATTTTGCCCCAGCTCGTTTCCCAGAGTGAATCGACCGAGGGCAAGATCAGGCCCGAATTCACGATCCCGGTCACGATGCCGATCGGCGCCAACACCATGGCGGCCTTCGAAAACTGACGCAGCGCATCCTTGCCGGACGTCTCCCCTTCCGCGAGCGCGCCACGGGGCCAGGCGAACGCAAGCAGGATCAATCCCCCAGACCACAGCCCAACCGAGAGCTCATGCAGCGACACGGAGAGCTTGCCGGCCAGATTCCAGTCTTCCTGAGCGGCGGCGTGCGTGGTGAGCGCGAGCCCGAGCAATGCCGCCAAGGCGCCTAGCGCGCCAACGAGGCCAATCGGTTTCCACGCGTCTTTCTTGCGATAGAAGTGCATGACACTGAGCGCAGCGACTGCCGCTGCCAGGCCTGCTGGACGAAGCCACCACGGGTTGGGAAGCCCAGCGACGGCTTCGGAAAGGGTTGGTTTGGTGACACCGGACGGGGGGAACTGGGCTTGCAGTACGGGTTCGAGCAATGTGGCCAGAAGCGCGGCGACCGCAGCGACCATCGCGACTGCGCCACGCCTGGCTTGTTGTTTGTCGGAATCAGACCGTGCGCTGAACCCGATCCAGATCAATCCGGCGGCAGCGGCGCCGGCCCCGAGAAAGGTGATCCAGCGCAAGACCACCGCCCAGATTGCGGGCTGCTCGCCCGACACGGTGGCGGCTCCTGGCGCCCGGCCGGTGCCGATGCGAAAACCGAAGGTGCCACTCAGGGTGTGGCCGTCGTCAGCCGATTGCACCGTCCAACTGACGGTATAGGTGCCGGAGACGAAACCCGACACCTCGGCCGTGAGGTGACGCGGATCATTCGGATCCAGTGTCACACTGGTGGTCTCGAGCTTGTTTCCGTCCTCATCGAAGACCGTGATGACCGGTGGAGTCGGATCCATCGAGACGCGCTCGGTGAACCAGAACTGTAAATTCTCCGGCGGAGCTGAGAGGATGGCATCCTGACTCGGGATCGTGCGTTCTAATTCGGCATGCGCGCTTCCATCGAAGCTCGAGAAACCGAGCGTGACCGCGAGCGCGAGGAAAAGACCAGGCAGTGCGCGAATGGCGACGCGGATGAGCCGCCTCTGGGACGTTCGAAGGGCGGATTGTCGTTTCGGCACTCAGTACTCCACGCCGGAGAGTCGACGGATTGCGCTCCCCTAACGATACGCTGCCGCGGCCCGAGCAGATCAGGCGCCGTGAGCCGTGGCTGGATAGTAGAACGGATCGACGCCGCCTTTGAGTTGACCACTCAGAGTCCGCTCGACACACGCGGGTGACGCGAAGTCGCCAAAGAAAAGCGTCTCATCGCGCACCGACACCCGATGTCCCAGCGAAGTGAGGCCATCGACTGTTGCCTTCGGCAGACGGCTGCTGGCGAAGAGCGTCGGGGTCGACCGGTCGATGCGCGGCGATGTGACCGCCTCCTGCATTGGGAGTTCATGGTCGAGCATGTTCATGGCAATCTGCGCGATGCAATTCATGATGCGCCGTCCACCGCTGGCGCCCAGGGCGGCAACTGCTTCTCCATTGCGAACCAGGATGGCCGGCGACATGTTCGATAGCGGCTTCTTGCCGCCTGCGATCGAGTTTGGTCGTCCGGGTTCGGGGTCGAACCACATCATCCCATTGTTCATGATCAACCCGGTTCCCGGAACGGTCACCCGGCTGCCCCATAGACTCAGCAGCGTCTGTGTCAGCGAAACCGCCACGCCGTCCTTATCGATCACGCTCAGATGGGTTGTGCTGCCCCCGCTCGAGTAGTCGGGCATCGAGCCCTCCAGCCCATGAGCAACGCCGAGTTGATCCTTCGTGCCAGCTCGTAGATTGCCGATGCGGTCCTGCTTCATGTCTTCGCAACGCGCGTCGAGATAGGCATCGGAGAGGAGTGCCTGGATAGGGACATCGACGAAGTTCGGATCGGCCAGATAGGCAAAACGGTCGGCGAAGGCGATGGCGAATGCTTGCGCGCAAATGTGCAGCGCCTCGACCGAGTTGCGTGGCACCTGAGACAGGTCGAATCCGTCCAGCAGGCCGAGCGATTCCGCCAGGGTCGGTCCGCCCGTGCCGTTGTTCGTCGTGACGACCTGGTGACCGTTGTAGGTGCCGATGAGCGCGTCTTCGATGGTTGCTTGATATCGGCCGAAGTCGTCGAGGAAAAGCTCGCGCCAAGTCCGTTAAGGTGTGAGACGACTTGTTGCGCGATCGGACCTTCATAGAACGATCGGGCGCCGTCCCTGGCAATTGATTCCAGGGTCGCGGCGAGTTCTTCCTGTTTCAGCAGGGTTGGATTGTCCTGCGAGGTCGACCAGGGCACGATCCCGTTGGGACAGAGAAGAGCTTCGGTCGCCTCGAACTTGCGCAAGTTCTCCAGATCGCGCGCGATCTCCATCGACATGTGCCAGGAAACTGGAATTCCGTGTCGCGCAAGGTCGATGGCTGGGTTCAGGGCTTCCGCGAACGAATAGGTCCCGTAGCGCTGCAACGCCAACGCGAGACCGGCAGGCGTGCCCGGAACGCAGACCGATCGTGCGCCAATGATGTTCGCCGCGCCGACAACGCCTGGCCAGCCGAAAAGCTCGGCATCTGGTTTCCCACCAGAAAGCGGGAACATGTCCGGAGTGGCTGATAACGGAGCGACCATGGGATAGGAAACAACCGAGGACTCGCCGCTCTTGCTGTCGTGTCGGACCAGGAAACCTCCGCCGCCGAACCCGTTCATCCAGGGTTCGACCACGCCGGCGACGGCAGCGGTCACCACTGCCGCATCCACCGCGTTGCCGCCATTTTCCAGCACCTTCGCGCCGAACTGGGCGGCAAGCGGTGTCTTTGCCGCCACCATGCCTGCTTCAGAGATCGCCTCGAACCGACCCAACCGCCACCGGCTGACTGACGCCATTGGTCCCCGCTCCTTCCTCCTCGAATCGCGCCGGTCAGGCGCTCAAGGGATCATACCGGAGCGGGATAGGCATGGGAGGATCGAGTTCCGGAAGTGGAATCGCGAGTTGCGCCGGCAGTGGCCGAACCAACGCCGGTTCGGGAGGTGCGCGCCGTTCCGTCACGGCAAGGCCGAAACGCGCTCGCGCGTTGGCGGCGCGGTCCTCGATGCGCTGTTGCACAGACTCGGGCAGGTGTTGCCCTTCCATGCGTCGCATGTACCAGGGAAGCAGCGTTGGAAACTCGCGTTGGAGGAACGCAAAGAAGTGGTTGCGGACCGGCGGTGCAAGTCGGAGCGGACCTGCCCAGAAGGTGCTTGCCCCCGCCGCTGCTGCAGCTTCTGCAACGGCCTCGATCTGGTCCTGCCGATCGTTCAGCCCTGGCATGACTGGGGCCATCATGACCCCGCAGACGATGCCCTCTGCCGCAAGCATCTCGAGCGCTTCGAGCCGCTTGCGGGGCGGGAACGCTCCTGGCTCGATCTTGTCCGAGAGCGCCTCGTCGACGGTGGTGACCGTGAAGTAGATATGCACGCGCGCTCGGCGGGAGATCTCGCGAATGAGATCGAGATCGCGTGCGATCAGCGGCGATTTCGTGACCACACTGAACGGCTGGTTGTGTTTCTGGAGGACCTCGAGACAGGCCCGTGTGAGCCGAAAGCGCTTCTCGGCGGCTTGATACGCATCGGTGGCTGTTCCAATCGCGATCGATTCGCCCGCCCAACCGGGCCGGCTCAGTTCACGATCGAGCGCTTCCGCGATGTTGCTCTTGACGAAGATCTGCCGCTCGAAGTCACTGTCGGCATTGAGACCCAGGAAGGTGTGCGACTCGCGGGCATAGCAGTAGTGGCAGGCGTGCATGCAGCCGCGATACGGATTGAGCGACCACTTGAAGGGCATGCCGTAGACGCGGTTGATGGCGGTCTTGCAACGGGAGTCGACATAGTTCGTAGCTGCCATGCGAACAGAATAGCACACATGTTCGCATTTGCAATGCCTGCGCACGTCGACTTGTTGAGGTTTTCGGATCGAGACTCAGGTGGGGAGCGGAATCGTGGGCGGATGCGACTCGGCGCCGAGTACTGCATTGTCAGGGGTCGAGGTAAGGGCATCACGGCGACCGACTTGCATGCGGAACTTGTCGCGCAGTTCTGCTTCGCGGTCGATGCGGGCGCGTTCACCGGCATCCCGCGCCGAATCGACCAGATCGATCCCTTCCTGGCGCAGATCGTCGCCGCTGCGAGGCGTGGTCAAATAGGCGATGCCTGCCCCGGCCACGGCGCCCACTGCGACACCAGCCGCGAAGTCGACGACGTGCTTGATTGCTTTCATGACCATCGACTGAGCCTCTTCTCCGGTAATGATCGATTGCGGCGAGTGTACCAAACCAGTCGCCCTTGGCCGCTAGAATGGAACACTCACGAGGAGGTCGCGGCATGCGGGTGTATTTGAGCGGGCCGATGTTTTCGCTGGCGGATCAGGAGTATAACCTTCGGTTGGCGGCGAAGGTGCGGGCGCTGGGGTTCGATGTCTACTGTCCGAACGAGAGCGAGCCAATCAACAACAAGGAGCGTCCGGAGATCACCGCCCGCATGATCTACGAGTGGGATATCGCCGAACTCGAAAACAGCAATGTCGTTCTGTGCCAGCTCAGCGAGGACTCAGGAACGAACTGGGAGGCCGGATACTTCGACTGTCTCAGCAAATACGTCGATCCGAGCCGCTACTGGGGAATCGTTGGGCTTGCCAGCGATATGCGGTTCAAGTCGCCGCCACACCCGGACAAGCATGGTGTCGACAACCAGGCGGGCAACGCGAACGCGCTGGTGATCGGCGGATTTCAGCAATCGCTGGGTGTCTATCTCTATGAGAACGAAGCGTTGGATCGCCTCGTCGAGGTCGCGGCAGCACGCGAATCGAGCACCACCGGGTAAACGAAGCGCCCGGACATTGCTATCCGAGCGCTTCCTCCAGGCATGCGTGTTCGCCAGCGCGAACCCCGCTATTCGTCGCGAGACATGCCGGTCAACAGCATGACCCAATAGAGCAGCGAGAGAAGCGAGGCGAGGAACCCGGCAACATAGGTCCATGCCGCCGCGCCGAGAACCGAATCCACGCCTTTGCTCTCCTGACCTCCGGCCACGCCGCCATCGACGATACCGGACTGCACCAGGGCAAGTTTGGCGCGGCGTGATGCGTCGAACTCGACCGGCAGCGTAATCAGCGCGAAGAGCGTGGCCAGGCCGAAGAGGGCTGCGCCGATCCAGCCCATTGTCAGGCTGCCGAGCATCACCCCGGCAATCAGGACGAAGAAGCCGAGGTTGGACCCGATCGATACTGCCGGCACGATCGCGGTGCGCGCCTTCAACGGCGCATACCCCTGCTGATGCTGAATCGCGTGGCCGGCTTCGTGCGCGGCAATCGCCACAGCCGCAACCGAGGTGCTCCCGTACACGCCTTCGGAAAGCACGAGCTTCCGATGTCGTGGGTCATAGTGGTCGCTCAGGACGCCCTTGGTGACTTCCACCGGCACAGCCTGCAACCCTTCGGTGTCGAGAATGCGGCGAGCCGCCTGTGCGCCAGTCAGGCCAGCCATATTCGGCACCTTGGAATACTTCTCGTACGCGCCCTTGACCTTTGCCTGCGCCCAAAAGGCCAGGATGAATCCAGGGAGCATGAAGATCAAATACATCGGATCGAAGAACATGAATTCCTCTCTGGAGCTCGTGCGGAAACTCGTCGCCTGAATACCGGAACCGGCCGGGAACCCTGCGCGGTGTTTCGATTCGCTGAAGCTCGCTCTCCTCTTGCGGCTGGTAGCGTGAGATGTGCATCCCAGCCGCTTCCATCCAAACGATGGAACGGCCAGGGTCTTACGCCGTGCGAGCGAGTGCTCGCCTTCATGGCCGGGAACGCGAGCGCGTCCGTAATGACGACCATGAAACCAACCTGGAGAACCAGGTCGGGGGTTACTCCCCCTGAATAGTCGAAATCCTACAGAATTGATACGGTGCGTGTCAAGGTTCAGGCAGTAGCATTTCGCGGCATGGCTTGATTGCCCCCGTGAAACCTGGAGACTCGATCAGATGGTGAACCCGCGGACGGTAGGAATCCTGGTCTTTCCCGAGGTCGAGGTGCTCGACTTTTGCGGACCATTCGAGGTCTTCGCCTCGGCTGGCGGCGATGGGAACCGCCTCTTTGCGGTCTCGGTGGTTGGCGAGACGACCGATATCGTCACCTGCCGAGGCGGTCTGTTGGTCAAGCCGCACGTCAGCTTTGCGGATTCACCGCGGTTCGACCTGATCGTGGTGCCGGGAGGGTTCGGAACCAGGACCGAACTCGACAACCCCAGGCTGATCAGGTGGATTCAAGAGCAGAACCAGACCAGCGAAATCACCACCAGCGTTTGCACCGGAGCGTTGCTGTTAGCGAAAGCGGGACTCCTGGATGGAATGCCAGTCACCACGCACTGGGAAGCGTTCGATGAGCTACGCTCGCACTTCCCAAATCTGCTTCTCGATAACCAGCAACGCGTCATCGACAACGGACATGTCGTGACCTGCGCCGGTGTCAGCGCTGGAATCGACATGGCGCTCGCCATGGTCGAGCGACTGCACGGCCGGGCCGTTGCCGAAGAGACTGCGCGAGGCATGGAATACGACTGGATCCGTATGGCTCCAGCCGATCAGTCGCGGATGCGATAGGCGTACCGATATGCCTCTCGAAACCCGAGCGATTCGTAGAGCGCAATCGCTGGGGTGTTGCTCATGACCACCTGGAGATAGGCGGTCGACGCCCCGTCCTGGACTCCCTGGGCCAGCATGCCGCGGACCAACCTGGCGGCATGACCCCTGCGCCTGTAATTCGGATCGGTGACGATACCGAAAAGGCCGACCAGCCCGCCGTCAGTGACCGACAACCCGCACGCGACGAGTGTTTCCTTCTCGTGCAGCCCAAAGAACGTCAGTCCCGTCGGTATGCGCTCCAGGATTCGCCGGTGACTCGGCAGAATGGCGGCGGAGAGGTTGTTCATGCGCGCATGCGCTTCGATCCCTTCGTCCAGATCGAGCACGCTCACATCGTCATCGAACTGTGCTGATTCGGCAATCACATGGGTCATGACCAGGGTGCGGTCCGCCTCACGATAGCCTCGGTTTTCCAGCCAGGAATCGAGATCGGGCGGAGTCGTGAATGACAGCAGGCGGAAGATCACGGGCAGCTGCAAAGAACGATAGAGCTGCTCGATTCGCGCGACGGTGGCGAGATGGTCACTCTCTGGTTGAGGATAGAGCAGCAATGCCGAGTTGGCGCGCTTGGTGTAGCCATCTGAGAGACGCGCGACCCAGCCGTCGAACAACAGTTGCTGCTCGGCGGGCCATGCCCGGAGCGCGGCCTCTTCGATCTCGAGATTGTGGGGACCGTGCTGTTGCATCGGTGACATCGAGGTGAGACGGATCCGGGCGGAGGTGTCTCTCGCAGCCCGTGAAGACCGTCTTTTCGCCTAGCGCTTTCGTGCGACTACGTTGAGGAACGCCACCTCGGGATGCGTGCGCGCTGCCTCGGTGAGCTGCTGCCGCAGTCGTTCATCCTCAGGGCCGAGATCGAGGGATCGGGCGCGGAGCCGGTCCATAGTGGCGGCGACATTGTCCCAGTCGCGGGTCGTCGAGCGCCCAGCATAGATCACATCGAATCCGGCGGCATCGATCGCCGCGAGATAGTCGTCCTCCGCATGCAGCTTTTGCCCGAAAACCATCTTCATCAAATCTGAGGGCTTTCCCGGGGCAATCAGGTCGCCGGTGATGATGACGCCTTTTGCCTTGAGCCAACGATGAGCGGCCGCCAATCCGCCCGCGAACCCGCCAGGAATGGTGTCGCTCAGGCCTCCGCCCAGCCCTAACACCAGATCGAAATCTCCTTCGGGATAGGACTGAACCGCTTTTTCACCCGAGACGGCCTGGAAGTCGATCTGCTTTGCTAGTCCCCGGGTGTTCGCGAGCTGGCGCCCGAACGCGAGATAGGCGGGATAGTCGTCGAATCCATACACTGTTGCGCCGAAGGCCTCGGCGATGTCTACGGCAGACGACCCGATGCCGCATTGCACATCGAGCACCCTGGCGCCCTGCGGGATGCCTGCGATGAGGGCGTAGGCGATCAGGGTTCGCCGGCCACCCGGAGACTGATAGTAGTCGTCAGGAGAAAGCTGGGCGAGGATCTGTTCGAGCGATCGGTTGGCGTTCTTGGCAGTCATCGTTCCTCATTCACCCAAGGTTGTCGCGAGATCGAGCATGTCCGCCACCACGCCGGCCGCGGTCACCGCCGCGCCGGCGCCTGGACCGGTAATGTTGATCGGATTGGCAGCATAACGCTTCGAGCGGATCGTGATGATGTTCTCAGGACCAGTCAGCGATCCGAGAACGGTATCGAGCGGAATCTCCCGCATTCCAACGGAAATCGGCTCACCTGCAGCAACGGTCGCGACGTATTTCAAACGAGCGCCGTTGGCGCGCGCCGCCGCTGCGCGCTCTGCAATCTCCTTGTCGACACGCGATATGCCCACCATGAAATCATCGACGCTGCCGTCACGCAGCGCCTCCGGCACCAGGCTCTCGATCTGGATCTGGTCGAGCTCGACCGGGATGCCGATTGTGCGTGCAAGAATCAGCGCCTTCCGCGCTACGTCCAACCCGCTCAGATCGTCTCGCGGGTCCGGTTCGGTGAATCCCGCCGCCTTGGCGTCCACGACCGCCTGCGAGAACGGCTTGTCCTGATCGAGATCGGCGAAGATCGCGCCCAACGTGCCGGACAACGCGCCGACGACTTGCGTCACCTCGTCTCCGGAAGCGATCAGCGAACGCAACGTAGAAATGACCGGCAAACCCGCTCCGCACGTGGTCTCATAGCGTGTGCGTCCCCGAAACCCGGACTCGGACCAAAGCAGCGCGGCCATTGGGTCGGATGCAGGCAAGGCCATGGGCGCCTTGTTCGACAGCACCGCTCCTCCGCCATTGGTGAGATTCATGGCCAGGAGTTCCGCGGTCTTGCTTCCCGCGGCAGTGTCGATGGCGATGACAGGTCCGAACGGTTGCGTGAGCGTGAGGGCCTCCGAGGCCGTGCGTTTCGACCAACCGAACGACTCCGGCAAGGTGGAAATCCGCCCCCCGGATGAGCGGTGATCGAGCACGGCTGCAAGGTCATCGTTGGAGAAGCCGCCGCTCGTGTCCGAGGCAATGCCGCCAGTCGAGTCGATGAGCGCGCGAATGACGACCCGCAGCCCATAGTCACGCTGCCAGCGGTCGCGTTGCGCGGAGATCTGTTCGACGACCGTGCGGCCAATGAGTCCCAAGCCGATTTGGGCGAGAACGACATCACTCATTCGGTTCAGACTCCTGCGAATCGGATTGGTCGGGTGTCTCCAGTGTCGCGCGCACGTCCTGGACTCGTTCGGCGAACCCACGGCGAGTTGCCGCGAATCGCTCTGCGAGATGGCTCATGTCAGAACGGGACTTGCCCAGACGACGGACCGTGGGCAGAGACGGGCGGGTTGGCAAGACCGAGAGATCTACCTGCGGCAGCGTCGGACGCGCCGGCAGCGACGACAGATCCATCTGCGGCAGCGTTGGACGGGCTGGAAGTGACGACAGGTCCACCTGCGGAAGTGACGGCAAGTTCGGCAGACCGAGTTGGTGGTGCTCGAGACGTCCGCGCAGTTCTTCGATCGAGCGTCCAAGCGACTGCTGAATTTCGTGCAACTGGGCAATTTCGATACTGAGCGCCTCTCGTCCGGCCGGGGTGGCGAGGCCCAGGTGCCGAAGCTTGCGATTGCGCTCATCGAGCAGGCGTCGTTGGCCAATACCGTTGAGTTCCGCCAACGCATGGATGATGGTGAGCCTCAGTTGTTGTGCCGCTCCATCGGGATCCGATCGAGCGTCGCTGGAAGGCTCAGGAATCACGCCATCGACGATTCCGAGCCGCAAGCACTCTCTGGCTCCCCAGAAACCCGACTGCGCGGTCGAAGCCAATCCGGGATGGGCCGGGCGATCGAGTCCAGCAGTCGAGTAGAGGGCATGTTCGAGCATGTAGACCCGGTCGGCAATCGTCAGCGCCATGGCTCCGGGACCGGCGGCTACACCGGTGACGATGGCGACCATGGGAACGGGGATCGATACTGCAACCCGCATTGCCTGGCTAATCGAATTGGACAGCGCGGCCCCCTCGATTGCCGAAACCTGCGGCAATCCCGGTGAGTCGATCAATGTCACGATTGGGAACTCGAGTTGCCCGGCGAGGCGATAGAGGCGAACCACGGTGCGGAATCCGGCGGCGCTCAGGGTTCCCCTTCGCACGCCGATCAATCCAACAGTCACGCCCTCGATCTGTCCAATGCCCGCAATGAGGTTGGGATCCGAGACTCCGGTGCGATCGCCGTGGATTTCGATCAGGCTGGATCGGAGCCGTTCGAAGTAGTCGCTCGGGGTTGGGCGGCCAGGATTGCGGGCAATGGCGGCATCGTCGCTGCCGCGTCCTGGAGGAATCGAAGTCCAAACCGGCGAAGCGCTGGACCGTGGTGAGCCGCGAGAGGTCAGCACATCGAGCACCGTCACCAAGCGCTCGCGCAGGGCAGTTCGCTCGACGATTCCGTCGATCATTCCCGCGGCAAGCATCTCTTCGCTGCTCGCGGTGCCAAGGTCGATCAAGCCTCTGGTGCGGGCGGGACCAAGCCCGAGCTGGGCCGCCGGTTCCGCGAAGACCAGATTGCCGTGATTGCCAAGTCCCGTGAAGAACGCTCCGGTGGTCGGGTGTGCGAGGACGGAGATGAATGGGACCCCGTTGCGCTGCAGGCGACCTACCACGGAGGCAATGCGTACCTTCTGGGCGAAGGTCAGAATGCTCTCGTTATCGGTTTGCACGCCGCCAGATGCGATCGCAATCAGCGGCACCCGCCGGTTGGCCGCGTCTTCCATCGCGAGGCAGATCTTCTCACCGGTGACGATACCGATCGAACCGGGTGTCATCGCCATATCGACGACAACCAGGACCGCCTCCCGGCCGCCAATCGTGACGGCTCCAGTCACCACATTCTCCCCAGCGGAGATCTGGGACGATGGCTGGCGGGTGCTCGGCCAGGCGTCCCGGAATGTCAGCGGCTCGAGAGAGACGACCTCGGCGTTGGTTTCCCGGAACGATCCGGGATCTGCGACGAGATCGACCCGTTCCCGGGCTGGCAACCAGAAGTGCCGGTGGCATCCCGGGCAGACACGAAAGCGCTCGTACAGGGAGTCGGCGCTCAGGAGATGGTCACAGCTGGGGCAGGTGAGCTCGAACTCCCCGGCGGCATCCTCTGCCGCGAAATCGTCATATGCCTCGAAATCGGCTTCGCCAACGGTGGAATTGATGTTTCGATTCATCGACTACCCATGGTGAGCTTCGAATGATTGGGATGGAAGCCCGACTTCCCCTAAGAATGACAGATTCGCGCGGCCAAGGACCATACGTGGCGCTGGTATGCTCCACTCGAACACGGAGGGATCGGTGCGGAGCGATCGAGCAGATATCGGATTCATCGGGGCTGGTCAACTGGCGCGCATGAGCGCGGCCGCGGCGATTGCGCTCGATGTGCGGTTGGCTGTCCTGGCAAGTCGCACGGATGATGGCGCCGCGCAAGTGATTCCCGATGTCACCATCGGCGATCCTGACGATCCAACCACGGTCGAAGCGTTTGCCGTCCATTGCGACGTCCTCACTTTCGATCACGAGCTGGTCGATACCGATCTGCTCGAACGGTTGGAAGGCAGGGGTCACACGGTGCGACCGTCCTCCTCGGTGATGCGCCTCTCTCAATCGAAGCGCATGCAACGCGAGCGGTTTCGGGCCCTCGGGTTGCCAGTGCCGACGTTCCTGGCGGTCGTCGATCGCAGCCATGTCGCGGATTTTGTCGCCCGTGTTGGCATGCCGCTTGTCGTGAAAGCAGATCGGGGCGGTTACGACGGGCGCGGCGTCTGGACCGTGGAAGACCTGCCCGCGCTCGAGTCGCTGCTCGATGAGCTGGAGAATCGAGGCATCACGCCAATTCTGGAAGAGCGGGTCCCGCTGGAGCGCGAGCTCGCAATGCAGGTCGCCCGCCGCCCGTCTGGGGAAACGCGCACCTATCCACTGGTCGAGACCGTGCAGGTCGATGGAATGCTGCGTGAGCTGATCGCTCCAGCGCCGAAATCGGATGATTTGCATGCCGAAGCCCAGCGGATTGTGGAGGCGATCGCGGCCGATTGTGATGTGGTCGGTTTGTTGGCAGTCGAGTTTTTCCAGACCGACGGCAAGCTGCTGATCAACGAGATTGCGACGAGGCCGCACAACTCCGGTCACTTTTCGATCGAAGGCGCGGTCACCTCGCAGTTCGAGCAGCATCTTCGTTCGGTTCTGGACCTGCCGCTTGGGAGTACCCGACGTACCGCGCCGTGGGCCGTCACCGAAAACATCGTGGGTGGACGAAACGGAGGACCGGAGGCCGATCAGATGCGAGCGGCGCTTGCTCTTGGCGGCGTGCATCTGCACCTCTATGGCAAGGAAGCTCGCCCAGGCCGCAAGATTGGGCACCTGACGGTGTTAGGTGAAGAACTTGATGCAACCCGTGCCTTGGCGCGGCGAGCGGCCGCCATCATGAATGGAGAACGCGACGATGTCTGAGGCGCCTCTGGTTGGGGTCATCATGGGAAGCGATTCCGACTTGCCGGTGATGCAGGCAGCGGCTGACGCTTTGACTGAGTTCGGCGTGCAGCACGAGGTGCGCATCATCTCGGCCCATCGCACACCAGAAGAGATGATCGGCTATGGCAAAGCGGCCGCCGGACGGGGCTTGAAGGTCATCATTGCCGGGGCTGGCGGGGCAGCGCATCTCCCTGGGATGGTCGCGTCGGTCACTCCGCTGCCGGTCATCGGCGTGCCGGTCGGTATCACCAAGTTGCAGGGACTCGACGCGCTGATGTCGATCGTGCAAATGCCCGCGGGCATTCCCGTCGCGACGGTTGCTGTGGACAATGCGCGCAACGCGGGTTTGCTGGCGGTGCGCATCCTCGGAGCAGGCGATCCGGAACTGCTCCGGAGGATGGAAACGTTCCAGGACCAACTACGCGAGCTGGTCCTGGAAAAGGATCGTCGGGTGCGAACCGGTTCCTGAGG
This sequence comes from Thermomicrobiales bacterium, assembly GCA_041390825.1. Classification (NCBI taxonomy): domain Bacteria; kingdom Pseudomonadati; phylum Thermomicrobiota; class Thermomicrobia; order Thermomicrobiales; species Thermomicrobiales bacterium. Next base: position 184,560 of record JAWKPF010000007.1, on the reverse strand, counting down.
CGTCTATTCGTTCGCGCCCGCCAACGCTGGCTCGGTCGCTTTGGCCACCCCGTTCGGGAAGGGAAGCGTTCGCTGGCTTCCTTCCGGCAGCACGTCGAGCGAGGCTCGCAGGAACTCCCGAAAGAGCGGATGTGGCGCATTCGGCCGGCTCTTGAACTCCGGATGGAACTGCACTCCCACGAAGAATGGATGACCGTCCAGTTCCATGATCTCGACCAGTTTGCCGTCCGGTGAGACTCCGGACGCGACGAGTCCCTGCTCGGCCAGCACCGGCAGATAGTCGTTGTTCACCTCGAACCGATGCCGGTGGCGCTCCTCGATCAGTTCGGTTCCGTAGGCAGCCGCGGCCCTGGAACCGGGCACGAGCTTGCAGGGCCAAAGTCCGAGCCGCATCGTGCCACCCATCTCGACGCCATGCTGACCCGGCATGAGCCCGATCACCGGATGCGGCGTCTCCGGATCGATCTCGGAGGAATTGGCGTCGACCAGACCGCACGCATTGCGGGCGACCTCGATGACCGCCATGTGGAGTCCGTAACAGAGCCCCAGATAGGGAGTGCCCGTCTCGCGGCAGTATTGCGCGGCGACGATCTTTCCCTCGGTTCCTCTCGGACCAAATCCGCCGGGAACCACGATTCCCTGGACGGTCTTGAACACGTTCACCATTTCTTCGGCCGACATCGTTTCCGCGTTGACCCAGACGAACTCCGGTTTCGCGTCGAATGCGAGACCCGCGAGGGTCAACGATTCGGTAACGCTCATGTAGGCGTCGTGCAGCTCGACGTACTTGCCGACGATGGCGATGCGGACGCCTTGTTCCGGGTTCTTCAGCCGCTCCACCATCTCGCGCCAATCGTCCAATTCGGGTTCATGGCTCTGCAGGTTCAGGCGCTGGTCGATCAGCACGTCCACGCCGCTTTCCTGCAAGAGAAGGGGCACTTCATAAATCGTCGAAGCGGTGGGCATCGGGATGACCGCATCCCGATCGACATCGCAGAAGAGCGCGATCTTCTCTTTGACGTCGTCGGGAATCTCATTGTCGGAACGGCACACGATGACATCCGGCTGGATACCAGCGGAGCGCAATTCACGCACGCTTTGCTGAGTCGGCTTGGTCTTCAATTCTCCCGTCGCGCCCAGCGCAGGGAGCAACGTGACATGGATGAACAAGACGTTGTTGCGGCCGACCTCGCGCCGCATCTGCCGAATGGCTTCGAGATACGCCTGACCTTCGATATCGCCCACGGTGCCGCCGACTTCGATGATGACGACATCGGAGTTGTGTTGCGCGGTTGCCAGGCGAATTCGGTCCTTGATCTCATTTGTGATGTGCGGGATGACCTGGATGGTCCCGCCGAGGTAGTCACCGCGACGCTCTTTGGCGATCACCGCGGAGTAGACCTGGCCGGTGGTCACGTTCGATGCGCGTGAAAGGTTCTCGTCGATAAAGCGCTCGTAGTGCCCGAGGTCGAGATCGGTCTCCGCGCCGTCATCCGTGACGAACACTTCACCGTGTTGATAGGGCGACATCGTGCCCGGGTCGACATTCAGGTAGGGGTCGAGCTTCATCACAGAAACCCGAACGCCCCGGCTCTTGATCAGCCGGCCGAGGGAGGCAGTGGTGATTCCCTTGCCGACCGATGACACGACTCCGCCGGTGATGAAGATGTACTTGGGCATGATCTACCCCTTCTCCTGCAAACTGAAACCGACGGGTTCGAGAACTGGGTGCTGCGCTACCCGAGAAGTGAGAGAGGCGCCGCGGGTGCGTCGCCTCACAAGGTTGCGATTCCAACTCCTGGTCGATTGCAGGACCGGGATTTCGACGTTCTGATGCAGTGATCTGCTGCAGGTCATCGCTTTGCCGCCTCGCTGTCTGGATTGAGCAGCACGATCTCCATCGCTTCGTTGAGATCAGCCTGGCGCGGAGAGTACTTGTCGAGCGGTTCTGGCAGTTCGACACCTACCAGCTTGGCGAAGCTCTCGACTGGAAGCAAGCCCTGATCGCCGATCTCGGTCCGGTACTGCATGGGGATGAGGACCTTGGGTTCCAGCAGGGAAACGACCTCCGCGGCCTGCTCCTGGGTCAATCCGTTCGCCCCGCCGACAGCCAATAACAGAATGTCCGCCTGAGCAAGCTGTTCGGTTTGATCCGAGTTGGGAACCTTTCCGAGATCGCCCAAATGGCAGATGACGAAACCGTCCATTTCGAAAAGATAGGCCGTGTTGAATTGCTTCCGCTCGGTATGCGCATCGTCGATGAACGTGCGCACACCGGTGATGAAAACATCGTCCATCTCGTACTCGCCCGGGCCGTCGACCACCTGGAAGTCAGGCCGGACCAGACCCAGGTTCGCATTCACAGAATCGCTTCGAGAGATCGAGACGATGTTCGCGTTCTGCTTGGCCACGGCGAATCCGGTTGACCGATCGACTGGGTCGGTAATGATGGTCGCTTCGCGCGACTTGATTCGGAAGCAGTTGTGACCGAACCATTTGAATTCCGCCAACGGGACTCACCAATCTGGACGCTTGCGCGCCAAAAAACGCAAACCGGCCCAAGTCCGTGGACGAGGGCGCGAGCGCACGTAAATTGTTCAGATGGGGTCGACTACGAACCGTCTCGGACGGCTTTCGCGGCCTCTTTCATCATACCACGCCGTCCTCCGAATCTCCCATGTCGAGCTCGTCTGACGGTTCGCCCAGAACGGCCTCGAGGGCGGCTCGGATGGCGCCGTAGTCGAATCCGCGCCGTGCCAGGATCCCGGTGAGCTTTTTCCGCTGTTCTTGTGGTGGAAGGCCCTGCACGCTCTTGAGACGCCTGGTCGCCAGATCGAGCGCAGCGGCGCGGTCGTCGATCTCGCTGCTCGCCACAGTCTCTTGCACGATCTCGCGATCGACCCCCTTCTGGCGCAGCTCCTGCTCCAGCATCCGCTTGCTCCGGGGGCGATGAGCAAGACGGTTCTCGATCCAGAGCTCGGCGAACCGCTCATCGTTCAGATACCCGTACTTGGCGAGCCTTTCCAGTGCCGCGTCGATTGCGGCTGGATCGAACCCCTTGCGCAGTAGCCTGGTGCGCAGTTCCTTGCCAGTTTGCATGCGCTGTTCGAGTGCCCGCATCGCGGTAGTGACCGCGCGATCGATCGCATCCTGAGCCAAAATGGCATCGAGTCGGTCCTGACCGAGGAATTCGCCTTTGGCGATCCCTGACTCGATCAGCAGGTCGCGTCCGATTCCAAAGGCGAACGCGCCATCGAGGAAGATGCTATAGCGCGTGGCCGAGTGCTTCTGCGCTTCGATCGACGTGACTGTTCCCGGTACGATGGTTCCTGGCTGTTGCTCGGTTTCGGAATCGGCCCGGCGGCGACTTCGATGCATGCGTGGTTTCACTTGCTAACAACGGAGGCAGAAAGCCAATGGTAGCTGAGCCTGGATTCGACATCGAACAGTTGCGACGAACCGAGTTCCCGATCGTGCCGGAGTGGGCCTATCTCGATCATGCCGCCGTTTCACCCATGCCGAACCGAACTGCCTCTGTCCTGCGGCAGCGGATCGATACGCTGCAAAACCCATCGCTGGAGGATGGCACGCGCGAACGGCTTGGGCAGCTCGCCAAGGAACGTGTGGGACGGTTGATGAAGGTTCCGGCCAGGCAAGTGGCACTACAAACGAACCTGGGAGAAGCAATGGCCGTCGTGGCCAACGGGCTCTTCTTGTCGCCGGGAGATCAGGTCGTCATTCCCGAGATGGAGTTCTCCAGCCTGGTCTATCCCTGGATGAATCTCCGATCGCGCGGAGTCGAGCTCGTTTGGGCGAAAAAGGCAGGTCCTTCCACCCCGCTATCCTCGATCGAGGCAGCAATCACCGACCGAACGAAGGTGGTGGCCGTAAGCCATGTCGAGTTCCTGAACGGCTTTCGGCACGAGATGTACGCGCTTGGAGACCTCTGTGCGTCTCGCAACGTCATGTTGGTGGTGGATGCGACCCAGTCGTTGGGAGTCATGCCGGTCGATGCGCCCGGCTGGAATGCCGATGTTGTCGCAGCGCATGGCTACAAGTGGATGATGGCCTTTCACGGAATCGCGGTCCTGTATGTCTCAGAACGGGCGATGGAGCGCATCGCGCCCACTATGCCCGGTCGTCAGAGCGTGACTGGTGGATTCGAATCGCTCGATTTCGCGCTCGATTGGCATCCGGATGCGCGCCGCTACGAAAGCGGCGGCCCAAACTGGACAGGAGCGGCGGCGGTCGCGACCTCGCTGGGGATCGTGGAAGAGATTGGCATCGATGCGGCGTCGCGCCAAGCGACGAGCGTGGCAACCCACGTGTTGGATGGCCTGTCATCGCTTCCGGTCGAGATCATGTCCGATCTCGATGCCGCCCATCGTTCCCAAATCCTGGCGTTCACAACAGGATCGGCGGAGCGAGACCAGCGTATCGTGCATGAGCTCAGATCGCGAAAGGTCTATGTCGGCCGGCGCAATCTCGGCGTACGGGTGGCATGCCATTTCTGGAACACCGATGGGGATGCCGATCGGCTGCTTGCCGAACTTCGTGACGTCCTGAAGGATCAGTAGTCGACCGACTGGAGCTCGAGTTGTTCGGCGCAGGCAGGGCACGCATCAGGCAGGTACGACGGATAGATTGCATTGAGCAAGCTTGTGACCGGCAGACCGGCAATCTCCGATTGTCCCGCGCTCCAGATCGTTGCAATGCCGACCGGCACACCGTTGAGTTCCTGAATCAGATGCAGAAACCGGGTCATGGTCTTGCCGCTGAGCACCATGTTGTCCGCGAGCAGTACCCGCTTGTTTTCGATGAAGGGAATCAGCTTCTCTGCGATGAGCAGGTCGTTGCCGACCAGTGTCGCGTCGACGACGTTCGCTTTCGGCTCGAGAAAATACCCGACCCATTGCGACAGACCTGCACCCCAGATGGAGGGTGTGGCGACGGTATCGACATGCTCGGTGAAGAACGCCTTGGCGATCGTGTATCCAAACCGGCTGGCCGTTCCGGGGTCGGCAAGAAGCAAATCCCGGTCGATGAGCGCGGTGGCGTGGACTCCCGAACGAAAAACAAAATGCCCTTCGCGCAACATGTTGCCGCGGTCGAGCGTGTCCTGAAGAGCCGAATAGTCAGGTGACAACCTTGTCCTCCTTGTTCGCAGGTCAGCTGGAACGATGCTCGAGTCCGTCGAGCAACGCATACAGCTGGCGCGACGCATCGTTGGCATCGCGCGAGACGACTCGACCGAGCGCCGCTGCTGCGTCGTCGTGATAGGCGCGCACCAACGCATCGGCGAATGCGCGCATATCGTAGCGGTCGAGCAAACGCAGTATCGCCGCAACCGCCTCTTCCGAGTTGGGCGCTTCCGCGCGCCAGTGATCGAGTTCAGCCCGTTCGGCCTCGCTTGCCACTTGCCGCAGCTCGATGAGTGGAGGGGTTTGCTTTTGACGGCGGATGTCGTCAGCTGGGGTCTTTCCGGTCTCCTCCGCGGTGCCCCAGATGCCGAGCACGTCATCGCGAATCTGAAAGGCCAGTCCGGTCGCCAGCCCGAATGCCGCCAGGTCGGTAGCTTGCTGCTCCGTCGCGCCGGCCACCAGTCCGCCCGCCCAGGCCGAGAACTCGACGATAGCGGATGTCTTGCCGGCGATCGTTTGCAAGTAGCGATCGAGCTGCACGCTGGCGTCACCTTCGTTCTCGATATCCATCGTCTGGCCACCGACGATTGCCAGCGTGGTGCGGTCGAAGGCGGTCGCCACAGGCGCCAACAACCCGGCGGTCTCCGGCCTGCTCGAAATCTCATACAAAGCCAGATGGCTCGACGCAAAAAGGGCGTCTCCCGCGTTGATCGCCTGCGCCTCACCCCAGAGTGACCAAACCGTTGGCCGATGCCGACGGAGATGACTGCGATCCTGGATGTCATCGTGCACTAGCGTGAAGTTGTGAAGCAGCTCGATCGCTGCTGCCACCGGCGCCGCCAACCCGGGGTCTGACCCGAGCGCGGACGTCACCAACATCGCCAGACGAGGACGAATGCGTTTTCCGGCGTTCGGACGTGCTCCCGTCACAGGGGAAAAGTCGGAATTGCGCCACCCCATGTGGTATTCGGCGATCTGTTCGAGTGTCGTCGACGTTTGCCCAATCTGCGCGACGGCGCGCTGCATGATCGGCTCGAACAACGCGTCGAGCACGCTGAAATCGAAATCGGTTGGAGTTGCGGTCACGTCGACGATCCGTGTAAAGGCCAAGTTCGCGTTGCTGCCGTCGCATTCACGACGGCGAGACCTGCTCATTTTGCAACAGAACAGGTAGGATTTCGGTATGTGCGCTGGCGGAAGCGCAGCAGCTCGATGTTCGAATGGAGCCAGGCATGGTACTCGACCCGTGGTATTTCATCTTCATCATCCCGGGTTTTCTGCTCTCGATCTGGGCGCAGTCCAAGGTCAAGGGCAATTTCGAGAAGTACAGTCAGGTGCGAAATAGCGCCGGTTTGACTGGCGCGCAGACCAGCCGGCGCATTCTCGATGACGAAGGACTCGGCTCGATCCCGATCGAACAAGTGCAGGGCGCGCTCACTGATCACTACGATCCCAAGAGCAAGGTGTTGCGACTGTCGCAACCGGTCTATGGCGTCGATTCTGTTTCGGCCATGGCGGTCGCGGCGCACGAAGCCGGTCACGCGATCCAGCAAAAGGTCGGGTACGCTCCGCTCAAATTCCGCTCGGCGATCGTGCCGCTCGCCAGTATCGGTTCCCAGCTTGGATTCTTGCTCCTTTTCCTCGGGATCATCATCGGGATCTCCGGGCTGTCGTGGCTGGGTGTTGGGCTTTTCGCCTTGTCCACCATTTTCACGCTCGTGACCCTTCCGGTCGAGTTCGACGCGTCACGCCGCGCCAAGGCGGAGCTCAACCGGCTCGGCTTGACCGACAGGACCGATGCCGAGGCCGTCGACAAGGTACTCGATGCTGCCGCCTGGACCTATGTGGCCGCGTTCCTGACCTCGGTGCTGAGCTTGCTGTACTACGTTCGGCTGGCTTCCCGCAGCCGATAGCGATGCGGCTGTAGACAAGAAGTGGCTGATGCAAACGGGTGCTCCAGCACCCGTTTGGCATCGCTATGGGCGGCGGATCTCTGTCGGCGCGAACTCCGGGGCAGGAAAGATCACGAGAAGGTGCAGTTCACCGTCACCGGTGTTGGTGAACCCGTGCAAGACACCTGTCGGGATATGCACGCTGTCTCCGCCAGTGACAACGACGACCGCTTCCCCCAGCCGGACGGTTGCCGTTCCGGAGAGGAAATGCAGGATTTCCTCGCAAGGGTGCGTGTGATCGAGCACGCGGTCGCCCGGTTGTAGCCATTGCTGTCCGAGGTAGAGCTGCGTCGAACCATCGGTTTCGTCGACCAGATGTTGCAATGGGAGATTGCTCGGACTGCGGCCGAGCGGTTTTTTCGATGCGAGCATGAAGATCGTTCCCGTGCGCGTTGTTGTGGCCGAGCACCTGTGCGCGACCCGCGGACCGTGCCACAATTGAACTGCCGTTCGGTCCGCGCTGACGGACCGTATCGAATGGTCCCAGTCTACCGATTGCCGTCCCCTCAGCGGCCGAGCTCTCCCGCGTTGGAAACATCATGTCGATATTGTCTCGATTCCGCATTTCGCGTCGACGCCTGTTTGCGCATGCGCCGATTGTCGCGTTGTCGGCGACGGGAGTGGGAAAGGGACACGGTGTTGCAGCAGCGCAGGAAACCGGCTCAGGGCTCTATTTCGCCGAAACGGGACATAACCTGCGCGGGTCGTTCCTGACGCAGTGGACGACCCTGGGTGGCGAAAAGGCGGTTGGCAAGCCGATCTCCGAAGAGGGTTTTCGCGACGGGGTCGGCATCGTCCAGAGTTTCGAAGGGATCACTTTGCTGCTCGACCCGTCGCGAACACCGCCGGGCGATGTTGCCGGTGTGCTCCTGTCAGATGATTTCATCACATCCTACGCGCCCAGGACTGCGCTCGAACGCATCAGTGCGTGCCCCGATGACGCATTCTTCTGTCAGTATTTTCCGGAAACCGGGCATAGTGTCAGCGGACGTTTCAACTCCTATTGGGGAAACGTCGGCGACCTCGCTGTGCTCGGGATGCCGATGAGCGAACCGTACAACGATGAGACGAGCGGCAAGACCACCCAGGTTTTCCAACGGGCGGTGCTCGTCGATCACGGGGAAAACGATGTCCGGCTCGCAAGTATCGGAGAAGCGGTCAATCTGGCATTGGTCGAATCAGGCGATCCGTCGTTCCCACCCGCACCCCCCATGGGCGGGGTCACGAGGTTGATCGACGCGCCCGAGGGACTGAGGCTTCGCGCTGGACCGAGCACGAATGACGAGATCGTCCAGCTGCTGCCTGATGCAGCTGAGTTCATCATCGCCGACGATGCCAAAGCCGCGTGGGTTGGTGGCTACGCGGACGGTTATTCGGGCTGGGTGTCGTCCGAGTATCTCAAGGACCCGCCGCCGCTGCCGACCATCGATCCCAAAGACTGGAACCCCAAGGTTTGGCAGGGCGCTACCCTGGGCGACACGAATGTGCGAGCCGACCCCACCACGCAATCGGAAGCGATCGATCTGAAGCTGGACCACAGCCAGATTGTTGTCGTCGATTGGGTCAAGGGGGAGGAGCTCTTTTCTGGCGCGGATGAATGGGCGAAGCTGGAGGGCGAGGGATACATCTACGCCCGCAATGTGGGACGGAACGCACCGGTTTTGCCGACCCCATTGCCGAAGAACGCGCCCAAGACCGGCCGATGGATCGATGTGCATCTCACACAGCAACTCATCACGCTCTATGAGGATCGTGATCCGGTGCGCGTGGTCGTGACCACCAGTGGAATGGCTGGCTGGGAGACGCCGCCAGGCGAGTACGCGATCACCTGGCGGAAAGCCAACGAAACCATGACCAGCGGCGCCATCGGGGCGGAACACTTCTTCAAGCTCGAAGATGTTCTCTATACCCAGTACTTCACCGATGAGGGACATGCCATCCACTATGCGTGGTGGCGCACGCCGGAGACGATCGGACGTCCCGGGAGCCATGGTTGTCTCAACGTGTTGCTCGACGATGCGGCTTTCATGTGGGACTGGGCCGACGTCGGCACGCCCATCATCATTCACAAAGACTGAACGCGGTCAAACGCTTCAGGTGTTCGTAATTGCCACGATCCGTCCGTCGACCGAGACGGCGTAGACTGTTTCCCCGACTACCAGCGTCGAGGCGCTCGCTCCCACCTGCTGGCTCCAAAGCACTGAGCCAGAGAACCGGTCGATGCCGTAGACAGTGCCGTCGTAGCTTCCGATGACCAATTGATCACCCGCGACGACCGGCGAGGTACGAACTTCGCCGCCGGTTGGCAACCGCCAGTTTTCCGACCCAGAGTAGAGATCGTAGGAGTAGATGTTGCCATCGTCCGCGCCGATGTAGACCGTTCCTTCCATGATCGCGGCCGAGGAGTAGATCACCGAATCGATGAAGTTCTGCCAGATCACCGTGCCGTCAGCGGCTGAGATCGCGGTGATGTTTCCAACGAAGTCCCCAATGACGGCGATCCCTTCGCTGACCGCCGGTGTCGCAAAGAACGATCCTGGCGAATCGAATCTCCAAATCACCGTGCCATCCGCGACCGAGACCCCGCGGACCACGCCGCCTGCATCGGTGTAGACGGCGATGCCATCGACGATCGCCGGTGACGAGGTGATGCGTTCGACCGTTTCGACGCGCCACACTTCCGCGCCGGAGGATGCATCGAGCGCAAAGAGCGTTCCTCCATAGGTCCCAAAGATCACCAGCCCGTCGACGACAGCTGGGGAGGAATGAATTTCTGATCCGGCGGCGAAGGTCCACATCCCGGCGCCATTCGACGCATCGATCGCGTGGAACACCCCGTCGAACGAACCAAAGTAGGCGATGCCGTCCTGCACTGCGGGAGACGACGAGATCTCGTCGCTCGCGCGATATTCCCAGACCGTGTCGCCTGTCTCAGCGTCGAGCGCATGCATGGTCTCGTCGTCGCCACCGACCAACACCAGACCGCTTGCCTCGATGGGCGATGCGTATGATGGCTCATCCAGTTGCACCGACCAGGCGATCTGCACGGAACTTCCCAGTCCGGCGCCGTCCATCACGCCGGTTCGCGCCAGGTCACCCCGATAGAGTGTGTTCTCGGTCACCGCCACCGTCGTCGGTGTCAGGGTGGCAATTGGCACCACTGGCGCTTCCATCGTGGGAGTCATCGTCTCTGTCGAGGTCGGCGCGATGGTTGAGGTTTCGGTCGGCTCCGGAGTAGCAGTCGGCTCCGGTGTGGTCGTCTCCGTGGGAACGGGTGTGTCAGTTGGCGCGGCGGTCGGAGTCTCGGTTGGCGCTGGAGTGGCAGACGGCTCCGGGGTCGATGTTTCGGTCGGAACAGACGTTTCCGTCGGCTCGGGAGTCGCCGTGCTGGAAGGCGCTTCGGTTGCTGTGGGCTCGGGCGTTTGCGTTTCCGTCGGTTCCGGCGCCGGGGTTTCGGTCGGCCGGTTTCGGATCGCGCCGTTCGTCGGCGCCGGGGTATCGGTCGCGCGTTTCGGTCGCGCGGTTCGGTCGGCTCCGGGGTGGCGGTCTGAGTCGGCTCTGGCGTTTCAGTAGATGTCGGCTCGACAGTCGGTGTCAGCGTGGCGGTCGACGTCGCCGTGCTCGTGGACGTGCTGGTCTCCGGAGGGCGCGAGCGTCGCGGTGTTTGTTGGCTCCGGCGTCGAGGTGTGGGTCGGCTCCGGAGTGTTGGTGTCGGTTGGCGCCGGGCTGGGCGTCTTCGTTGGCTCGAGCGTCTCGGTTTCTGTTGGTTCTGGCGTCGCCGTTTCGGACGGTGCTGCGGTCGAAGTATCCGTTGGTCGAGGCGTGGATGTGCCGGTGGCGGTCTCTGTTGGCTCCGAGGTTGGCGTGCTGGTGTCCTCCGGAGTCGACGTCGCAGTCGCTGAGTTCGTCGGAGTTGCCGATGCCGTCCGGGTGGCCGTGGAGGTGGCGGTGCCGGTGGCGCTCGCAGTGACTGTCGCGGTGTTCGTCGGCGAGGGAGTCGATGTGCCAGTGGTTGTCGGTGACGGAGTTTCGCTCGGTTCGGGGGTGGCGGTCAGGGTCGGTGACGAGGTGACCGTTGAGGTTTCGGTCAGAGCCGTGGTGGGTGTCAACGTTGGCGTGGATGTTGGCGCAGATTGGGTCGCGCGCAAGTTGGTTGCGAACTGAGTCGCAGTCTGGTCGATCGGAGCCACCGCCGCCTGAGAGCTGCTTGTCGGACTGGCTTCGGATGTTCCGGCTGCTGCTGGAGTATTCGATTCAGAGGCAGGTGACGCGATCGGACTGGATGACGACGCCGCAGAGGGGCCGCTGTCCGGAGATGCCGCTGATGCGACCGTTGCGCTCACCACTGCAGATGGCGATGCCACTCGAGGCGATGCCACCGCGCTCCCCTCGCTCGGCGGACTCGCCGGGGATGCTCCCGCTGCCGGTGAATCGGCGACTTCGGGTGTATCGACAAGAAGGAAATCGGCGTCAGGCGATGCGATGCTCGTGGGGCTCGCGATCGACGTTGCCATGCGGTCGGCGACAACCTGAGTGAGCACGCTCGGCGCCACGGTGACAACGAGCTCTTCAGGTTGCGACGATGATCTTGTCAGCAGGAGCGCGAGGATCAAACTGGCGAGCAACGCGCCAGCGGCCACAATTGCGTTCGTACGATTCAAACCGAACCTCACGGATCGAGCCCGGCCAGCCACCGGTCGAACCGATCGGATTGCGGGCGCAATCGGTTCAAGTGCTCACTCGTTCATGTGCAGTTGGCTATTTTACGCGCAGAAGCGATGGATTTGCAGCGCAGATATCCTTTCTGTGCTTGACAAGCGGCATGGCATCTCTATGCTTGCATCGAACTGTTCCTCGCGAACGTACGAGCAGGCGATTCTGCTGTGCGCCGAAACGGGGGGAGTTTGCCGCGCATCAGTTGCCGGCCGATACTGCCGACGACGCCAGGAGGCATCGTTTCTTGCCGCTGCGCCGGTCAACGCAATCCGGGGGCACCCCCGGTCCAAAGCCATTCTCGCAGGAATGGTTGCGAACACCAACCGAACCCCGGCAAGAGCCCGAGCGTCGCGGACTTCCCGACTGGATTCCTTCCGAGCGGGTGTTGGCTGGTCTGCTGGTCGGACTGCTGATCCTGTTGATCCTGCCATTCCGGCACTCCGGTGGTGTCAGAACGACTCCGCTGCCGGAGGAGACCGCCATCGCGGCCGTGGTTTCGACTCCAACCGAGACGTCGAGCGGACCGGCAGCCACAGACGTGGCGCAACAGCCCAACGCCACCGAGGACGCTGACGCTGTTCCTACCGAAACGGTGATGGTGGAATCGACTCTCCCTCCCACTACCATACCGATCTCGCCGACCTCAGCTCCGACAGTTGTGGTGACAGGTGACTACCTGCTTCCCGCGTACCGGGTTCTCTCCTATTACGGCTTCCCAGGCGAAGTCAACATGGGGGTGCTTGGCGAGTACGATATGCAGACACTGCTCGACAAGCTGAAAGCGCAGGCGGCGGAGTACGAGGCGATCGACGATCGTCCGTACAAGCTTGCATTCGAGGTCATTGCGTCCGTTGCGCAGCAATATGAGGGTGAGGATGGCGATCATCTGGCCTACATCGGCGAGGATCTGTTGCAGGAGTACATCGATTTCACAGCTGCGAACGACATGTTGCTCATTCTGGACGTCCAGTTCGGACGTCGCACCGTGCAGCAGGAAGTCGCGGCCATGGAGCCGTATCTCAAGTATCCGCACGTCCAGCTTGCGCTCGATCCCGAGTTCGCGGTCGACGAGGGCGAGATTCCCGGCACGGTGATTGGCAGTATCGACGCTGCCGATGTGCTCTACGCCCAACAGGAACTCGCCCGTATCTCGGAAGAGAACGGGCTACCTCCCAAGTTGCTGATCGTCCATCAGTTCACGGAGTCATCGATCAGCAATCGCGAAACGATTACCCAGATCCCGGGAGTTCAGTTCGTGCTGGAGGTCGACGGGTTCGGTTCTCCCGACGAGAAGCGCGCGACCTACGCCCTGCTCACCGGGGGAGAAGCGTTCGACTTCCATGGCTTCAAGCTCTGGTACAACGGACAGGATGCCCCGATCATGACACCCGAGGAAGTCCTGGGACTCGACCCGCAGCCGGACTTGATCATCTACCAGTAACGAGCGCATCGCGCGCTCGACCAGGGAAAGCAAAGGCTCGCCGGCGATGGCCGTTCCGTCAGATCAGCACGCAATCCGCCCGCTACCAGGCGACCCCGTGCTTCAGGTCGATGAAAGCGAGGGCGAGATCATCGCCCCGGCAACTTTGGCGCTGCCAGCCGAGCGTGAGCTGGTCGAACCGGGACGCCATCTTCCGCCGCTGCTTCGCGCCCTGCGGCCGGTGCAATGGTCGAAGAACCTGCTCGTCTTTGCGGCGTTGCTCTTCTCGCTCAATGTTTTCGACTTCGGGCGGTTCGTGCAGGCGGTCGGCGCCTTTGTGGTGTTCTGTGCGGCGTCCAGCGCCATTTACCTGCTGAACGACATTCGGGACCGCGACCAGGATGCGCATCATCCGGTCAAGCGGATGCGCCCGATCGCGTCTGGACAGGTCAGCCCCTCGACCGCGTCCATCATGGCGATTGTGCTCGCCGCAGGTTCGCTCGTTGGCGGATATCTGATCGACCCCAAGCTGGCGCTGGTGGTGGTGGCCTACCTCGGATTGATGGTTTCGTACTCGTTCGGGCTGAAAAAGGTCGTTCTGCTCGATGTAATCATGATCTCGATCGGGTTTGTCTTGCGGGCTGCCGCGGGAGCGGTTGCGATCGATGTCCCGATTTCGCCCTGGCTCTACATCTGTTCGATGCTACTGGCGCTGATGCTCGGATTTGGCAAGCGCCGGCACGAAATCCTGATGTTGCGCGATTCGGCCAGCCAGCACCGGGCGAATCTCGACGCCTATTCCGTTCCATTGCTGGATCAGATCATCGCGGTCACTTCGTCCGCGGCGGTGGTTGCCTATTCGGTGTACACGTTCACCTCACCGGCGCTTCCGGACAACCATGCCATGATGCTGACGATCCCGATCGTCCTGTACGCGGTCTTCCGCTACCTCTTCCTGATCTACAAGGAGCATCTCGGTGGAAGCCCTGAGCTCTTGCTCATGCACGATCGTCCGACGCAGCTCTCGATCGTCCTCTGGGCGATTGCCAGCGGAGCGATTCTCTACTGGAGCTGAACCTGGTCCCGACCTGGACTACAGCTGAAAGCCAGAACCGCGCAACTGGGTCAGATCCGGGATGCCGTGCTTTTCCATGAGGTCCAGCATTTCCCGCTGCACCAGCGCCGGCATTGCCGGACCCCTGTAGATGAACCCGGTATAGGTCTGCGCGAAGGACGCACCTGAGGAGATCGCGGACAGGACGTCCCGTCCGGTGAAGATGCCGCCTGCTGCGATGACGAGCGCCTGGCCATCGACAAGGCGCACCAACTGTCGCACGATCGCGGCTGAGCGTTGCGCAAGTGGCGCCCCGCTCAGTCCTCCCGACTCCCGCGCATGGGCCGATCGCAAAGTGGCTGGCCGATCGAGGGTCGTGTTCGTCGCCGCAATCGCGTCGACACGGTGCTTCAACGCAACCGAGACGACGTCCTCGAGCTCATCGTCGGAGAGATCGGGTGAGATCTTGAGCACCAACGGGCGATGTTGCCGCGCGTTGCGTTCGCGCCGCACGGCCAGCAGGATTGCATCCAGCGCATCAGCACGCTGATGCGAGCGCAACCCGGGGGTATTCGGTGACGAGATGTTCACGGCGACGTACGAGCAATAAGGAGCGACACGCCTCCATGACCGTGCAAAGTCCTCGGGGGCGCGACCTTCCTCCACCGATGCCTTGTTGGGACCGATGTTGCAGCCCACAAGCCTGCTCGGCTGCCGAAGCGCGATCAGATTGTTGACCACCGACTCGACGCCATTGTTGGGAAACCCCATGCGGTTGATGAGCCCGCGATCCTCCGGAAGGCGGAAGACACGCGGCCGAGGATTCCCGGACTGCGGGAGCGGCGTCACGGTTCCTGTTTCGACCGATCCAAAGCCAAGGGCGAGGAGCGCTGGAAAGGCGACCGCGTTCTTGTCGAACCCGGCTGCGATGCCAAGGGGCAAGGGGAGCTCCTGGTTGAAGATCTGTACCGCCAGGCGAGGATCGGGCTCCGGCGCGCACAGGAAGAGGGCGTTCAGAAGCAGCGTACGTCGCGACGTTCGAGCGAGCGATCGGATCGCCCGATCGTGAACGCGCTCCGGGTCGAGGTGGAAAAGCCCGGATTTGGACAGTCGATAGAGTGAATCGAGCGCCCGATCGCACGCGCTCATGCGCGAACGGCCGGATCGCCGAAGGCGCCCAGGATGCGCAATGCGGCATTGCGTCCAGGCGCGCCGAAGACCCCGCCGCCCGGCCACGCCCCGCTGCCACAGAGATAGAGTCCGTCGATTGGCGTCAGATAGTCGGCGTATCCCGGGACCGGCCGGTTGCCGAACATCTGGTCCGGCATGATCTCGCCATGGAAGATATTCCCGCCCGTGATACCGACGATCCGTTCGATGTCGGGTGGTCCCAGCACTTGCATGTACTCGATCGCGCCCGGGAAATTGGGAGCGTAGGCGGCAATCGTGTCGACAATGGTCTGGCCAATCTCCGCGCGCCGCTCGTCCCAGGTGCCTTCAGCCAGGTCATAAGGTGCGTATTGCACGAAGGCGCTCAACGTGTGCTTACCCGATGGAGCGAGCCCGGTGCCGTCCTCGGTGGCGGTTTGAATGTAGATATCCATGAATGGGAGCCGCGACGGATTGCCCCGTTGGCAGTCTTCCCAGGCTGCCTGGAGGTAGTCGATCGATGGATTGATGACGATTCCGCCGGTGTGCTGAACGCCCACCTCTTTCCCTGGCATCGCGGTGAAATCGGGCAACTCTCCCATGCCGACCAACAGCTTGACGACCGACCCCTTGACGCGCATCTGCTCGATCCCGGCGACCAGGTCGGCCGGCAAGTGCGAGGCGCCCACCATGCCGAGGAAGGTGCGATGGGGATCGGCATTCGAGACGACGATTGGCGCAGCAAAGCGTCGCCCATCGGACAAACGAACGCCGGTCGCGGCGCCATTCGAGAGCTCGATTTCTTCGACTTCAGCCGAGGTCAGAATCTCGACACCGCGGTCCCGGCAGGCGTGCGCCAGCGCCTGCGTGATAGAGCCCATGCCTCCGCGCACAAAACCCCATGCGCCCTGGTGCCCATCGATCGATCCAATCAAATGATGGAACTTGACATAGGCAGTGCCAGGATCGCGTGGACCAGCGTTGACTCCGATCACACCCCCGGTGGCATATGGCGCTTTGACCTTGTCCGACTCGAAATACCGGTCGAGCAAGTCGCCGATGCTCGTCTCGGTCAGGATCTTCCAATCCTCCTTGCCGTCGGGGCCAGCAAACGCTGCCGCGATCTCGGCCTCTGTGGGCGCCGGACGGCGTATGAGCGGCTGCATCCGGTCCAGGATGCGATCCCACATCGCCCAGTAGTGGCCATACGCGTCAGCGTCCTTTTTCGAGTGCCGGGCGATCTGCTCGCGTGTTCGGTCTCCGTCCAGAAAGGTCATGAAGTAGTCGCCATCGGGAAACGGGACGAAGTAGGTCGGCTCGAATGGCCGCACGTGGTACCCGTACTTCACGAGTTGCAGATCGTCGACCACTTCGGGCAGCAGCAGATTGCAGACATATGAGCAGGTCGAGAGCCGGTAGCCGGGAAACGTGTCTTCGGTCACGGCAGCGCCGCCGATGATGTCGCGCCGTTCCAACACGAGGACGTGCTTGCCTGACTGCGCGAGATAGCCAGCCGTGATAAGCCCGTTATGACCCGATCCGACCACGATTGCGTCGTATCGTTCCGGTTGCCCCATGCTGCGTATCCCCTCTATTCGATCTCGGCCGGAATCTCGAATGCGACTGCGAGTTCGTCGAGGTAGGCCTGCTCTTTCTCGCTGATGCGTTCGCCACCGAACCCCAGGAACCCGCCGGTACGCGCGGCCGCGCAAACGGCGGTGGCCGTTTCGATCAACCAGAGCTTGTAGGCGGCGGCATCGTCTGGATCGGCTTTGGCGGCCAGGATCTCGGCCGCCTGTCGAGCGCGTTCGAACGTGTCGGGAATCAAGCGCTCGATCCACTGCTCGCTCAGCTGCAACGTCTGCGCTTCGCCATCGCCATGATTCTTGTAGTGCTCGAAGACCCGGTGAACGAGCGGGCTGGACGCGTATTCGTTCGCGCGCGATGAGAGCTCGGTCAATCCGGTGGCTTGCTGGAGGAGCAATCCCAATTCGCCGGACTTGTCCGCGCGCATGGCGGACGCAAGCACACGGATAGGGAGCTCCGTGAGGATCGTCCATTCGACGGGGCTAAACGGGTCGGTGTCGGTCATCTCAGTCGCTTAAGGAATGATCGAAACGGCCGTGCCTTCTGGCGCCCACGTGTAGAGGTACTGCGCAACATTCATTGGCAAGTTGACACACCCGTGGCTCATTGGTTGCCCGAAATTATCATGCCAGTAGGTGCCGTGCAACGCGTTGCCGAGATTGTCGAAGTACATGACCCATGGGACATCCTCGACCTTGTACGCCTCGTTGTTGATGACACCCTGCATCGTCTGTTTCTGGAACTTGGTGAGAATGGTGTATTGGCCGACCGGCGTAGTCGTTTCCTTCACCTCGGCGGTGCCGGTGCTCACCAGGGTAGCCGTGACGAGCTTTCCGTTCTCGTATGCCCAAAGCGACTGGCGTCCGACCGAAACGACGATCTCCTTGAACGCGCCTTGCTGCGGTCCCGGCCCGGCGTCCATGGCGCCAACACCGACCACCGGTTCTCCACCCGGAACGACCTGCGATGGATCGATCTTGGGTTCGACAAAAAGCGTCTCGTCATAGACCGGAACCGCGTTCGGCTGGTGGATCTTTTCAGTCGGGAGCTTCTGCGCTCTTGCCGATTCGGAGCCGACAGCGCGCGGTGATACCGCGAGACCGTCTTTCCAGCGCAGCACCATCTTTTCGAAGTACTGTGTGGTGTATCCGTCGCTCGAAACGAACTCCTCGGTCAGCGGATCGCCGATCAATCGGACTCCGTCGTGGTCATTCCAGTAGGTCAGGAACCCGCCACGTATCGTGTGGCTGGTCGATTTGAACTCCAGACATGCGGTCGCAGCCAGCGTTCCACAGGTGGCGGAAGAAGGCAGGGAATGCTTGGCAAGCTCAGCAGCATCGCGCTCGACGGCTTCCTGCCCGAGGGGAAGAACCTGAACCTGTTCCTCCTGGTCCGCGCCCTCTTCCACGTAGACAATGGCCATGTGCTCGAAATATTGGACGAATCGATCTGCTCGCCCGAAGCCCTCGACCTCGATGGGGGACTCCCACTCCTCGGTGATCGGTTGTCCCATGAGCTCGGGATACTCTCGCCACAGATCGAGGAAATATCCATCGAGCGTATGCCCGGCGTCCGCCACCCAGACGGTGCGCGGAGGCGACCATTCTTGCGCCAGACTCGACGCAGCGTTCGAGGAGAGCAACAATCCAGCAATTGTCAGAGCGACTGCAAGCACTCGGACACGAAAGGATGCGGGTCGCACAGGTACCCCCTTTGCAATACCGTGCGTATGGTCATGTCGAACGGGTAGCCAGAGGAGGCGCGTGCGAGTGCGTCTTCTCGATCCGCTCGAGCTGCGGGCCCATGCCACGGAAACCACTATAGTTGTCGATGGAAACGCCGTCCATACGTACGTTCGCCCTATTGATCCCGTCTGAGAACAAGCTGAGATGCCTTCGAGCCGATTTGCCCAGATCGATCCCCGCGCGCGGCCGAAATCCTGGATCGATCCCGAGCCGGTGCCGCCTGGTATCGACCCCATCCACGACCACAAGCTTGCCCACGCGTTGCTCTACCGGCGGGGGATCCGCGACCGTTCGACAGCCGATACTTTCCTGAATTCGCGCATCGATGAATCGATCGACTCGTCGTTATTGCCAGACTTCGGGCGCGCGGTCGACCGGATTACTGCAGCCGTTCGCAATGGTGAGCGGATCGGAATCTTCGGAGATTACGACGTCGACGGGACGACGTCGGCAGCGATGCTTTTCCTGGCGCTCTTTGCGGCGGGCGCTGGTGACCGCACCACTGTTCGTCTGCCAACTCGCGCCGAAGGCTATGGTCTGAGCGGAGCCGCAATCGAAGAGTTTCTCGAGAAAGACATCGATCTCCTGATCGCGCTCGACTGTGGCAGCGCCGATCATGGGAAGGTGGCGTATGCTCGCGCGCTCGGGATGGAGGTGGTCATCGTCGACCACCATCAGATGCGCGATAGCGGCCCGGAAGACGCCATCGTCGTGTCCGCCTATCGTCCGGAGGGCGGAGTCTACAAAGAGCTTTCCGCGGCCGGGCTCACATGGCAGTTGGTGGCTGCGCTCGAAGATGCAGGGCTCCGTGTAGCGGACGATGATGCCGGCGCCGAGTCGTATCTGGATCTCGCCGCGCTCGGTCTCATCGGTGATGTTTCGACGATGACCGGAGCGAGCCGTGTGCTCGTCCGTGAGGGGCTGAGAAGACTGGCGCAGGAGACGCGCCCCGGCATGGCCGCACTCGCGAGCGCGGCAAACGTCGATCTCACCCGAGTGAGCTCCACGGACGTGTCGTTTCGGATCACGCCGCGTTTGAACGCCCCGGGTCGAATGGGAGACCCGAATCTGGCCCTGAACCTATTGCTTGCGCCCAATCTCGGCGTTGCTCAGGGGTTGATGCTCCAGCTGGAGGAACTCAACGCACGGCGCAAACGAGCAACGGACGAGATCACACGTGACGCCGAACGCTTGCTGCAGCGCGACCCGACCTGGCAGTCGCATCCCGTGCTGGTGGTCCAGTCCGAAGGATGGCAGGCAGGAGTGTTGGGCATCGTTGCAGCCAAGCTGTCTGAGGCGCATGATCGTCCCGCCGTCGTTCTCGTGGAAGAAGATGGAATCCTGCGGGGCTCGATGCGCTCCCCCGAAGGATTCGATGTTGCCCGAGCGCTTGCGAACTGCGCGCCGTTGCTTCGGACGCACGGCGGCCATCGCCTGGCGGGAGGCCTGAGCCTCGAATCTGGCAACGTCTCGCGCTTGATCGATCAGTTGACCGAGCTTGCAGCGGAACGGACGCCAGCGATCATGCCCTCGTTGCAGCTGGATGCCGAGTTGCAGGAAAAGCATCTGAATCTCGAGATCGCTCGCCTGGTGCGCACGTTGGAGCCGTTTGGCCCTGGCAACGAGGAGCCCGTGTTCGTGCTTCGCAATGTGAGACTCCAGAAATACGACGCCATAGGTCAAACCAAAGCGCATCTCAGTCTCACAGTTGGCAATGGTCGGCCGGTGCGAGCAGTCTTCTTCAATGCCGCGTCACGTTCGCGTGAACTGGTCGGCGCGCGTGCGATCGATCTTGCCTTCACGCTGGGGGAAGGCGAATGGAATGGTCCAAAGCTTGATGTCCTGGTGAAGGACTTTCGCGCCGCGCAGGCGTCGCCGCTCTCGTGAGGGAGCAGTGAAACTGTCGTTCCGGCGCTAGAGATCCGAGATGATCGGGCCCGAGGCCGGAATCTGTGTGGCCGGGTACGCCGGGCGTTCCGACTCGAGCCGATCGGGCTCGTGCCGTCCATTGCGCGAAATCTCCCGATCGGATTCGAAGAGGATGGCCGCCGCGATCACCTGATCCATCGACTCGACGAAGATGAACTCCATGTCGCGCCGGACGTTCTCCGGGATGCGAATCACCTCGCGCCGGTTTTCTTCCGGGAGAATCAGTCGCTTGATGCCGTGGCGATGCGCTGCCAGTGCCTTGTCCTTCACGCCACCAATCGGAAGCACGCGCCCGAGCAAGGTGATCTCGCCGGTCATGGCGGTGTCGTTGCGCACTGGACGGCGCATCAGGGCAGAAATCAACGCCGCCGCCATCGTGATTCCAGCAGAGGGACCGTCTTTCGGCGTCGCGCCCTCCGGCAGATGGATGTGCAGGTCCAGCACTTCGCGGAAGTTCAGCGGGATGCTGAGCTGCTCGGAACGCGAGCGGGCATAGGAAAGCGCTGCCTGCGCCGACTCTTGCATCACATCTCCGGCACGGCCGGTGATGATGAGGGTTCCTTTTCCGGGCATGGTGGCGACTTCGACCGGAATGAGCTCGCCTCCGATCTCCGTTGTGCCAAGTCCCATCGCAACACCGACTTGGCTGTCCCCAAGATCGTGATCGACCTGGAAATGCCGCGGACCGAGATAGTGTTCGATCAATGCAACGCTGATGGGCTCGTCGGTGTGCTTCCCGCGAACGACCTCGCGCGCGACCTTGCGACAGATTGCGGCGATCTCGCGTTCCAGCTCGCGCACACCTGCTTCACGGGTGTAGCCACGCACCAGAAAACTCCAGGACGAGCGCGGCAGATCCACATTCTCCGGTTTGAGACCATGGGAAACGAGCTGGCGTGGCAAGAGGTATCGCTTGCCAATTTCGACTTTTTCGTCCTCGGTGTAGCCAGAGATCTCGATGATTTCCATGCGGTCGCGCAACGGACGCGGCACCTGCTGGAGATAGTTCGCGGTTGTGACAAAGAGGACCTTCGAAAGATCGTACGGGGCATCGATGAAGTGATCGGTGAACTGGGCATTCTGCTCAGGGTCGAGCACTTCCAATAACGCGGCCGCGGGATCGCCACGGAAATCGGCGGAGAGCTTGTCGATCTCGTCCAGCAGGATGACTGGATTTGTCGTTTCGGCCTGGCGCATGGCCGTGATGATGCGCCCTGGCATCGCGCCGATGTAGGTCCGCCGGTGACCGCGGATCTCGGCTTCGTCCCGAACGCCGCCGAGACTGACGCGCACGAACTTGCGACCCATCGAAGCGGCGATCGAGCGGCCCAGACTTGTCTTGCCGACCCCTGGAGGACCAGCAAGGCAGAGTATCTGGGACGAGGCACGATCGCTCATCCCGTTTTCGGTGCGCAGCTTGCGCACGGCGAGGAAGTCGAGGATGCGGTCCTTGACTTGCTCGAGACCGTAGTGGTCCTCGTTCAGCAACGCTTCGGCTTCGTCGATGTCGAGCCGATCGACCGATTGCTCGGCCCAGGGGAGCGCGAGCATGACATCGAGATACGTCCGAACGACGGTCGCTTCGGCTGACACCGATGGCATGCGTTCGAGACGTCCGACCTCTCGAAGCATCTTGTCTTCGATGTCCGCGGGCATGCCGCTGTTCTTGATCTTCTGCCGGAATCCGTCGAGCTCGTTGCCACCCTCGCCAGAGAGCTCATCGTGAATCGCCTTGAGCTGCTGGGTGAGGTAATACTCGCGCTGCTGTTTCTCGACCTGCTCCCGCACGCGATCCTGAATGCGGCTTTCGAGCTCGGCCACATTCAGGTCTTCGGCCAGGTGGACCGCGATCTCCTCGAGGCGCTTGATCGGTTCGACGAGCTCCAGGAAGTGCTGCCGACGTCCGGTCTCAGAGACGATCTGAGTCGCCAGAAGGTCAGCAAGATGACCCGGATCGGTGGCGCGTTGCACCATATCCAGGATCTCGGGAGCCATCTTTTCACGCGCGTCGTTGTATCGGCTGGCAAGCTCCTGGACGTGCTGCATGAGCGCGCGCGTGTCGGGAGAATCGTTCTTTGGCTCGCGCAGCTCTTCCGCGGCGATGGTGAAGTAGGGGCGAACCGTGTCGAACTGGCTGATGCGCACGCGCGACTTGCCTTCGAGCACGACCTGAATTGCGTTGCTCGGTTGCCGTTCGACGGATACGAGATCGACCAGCGACCCGATCGAGTAGAGATCGTCGGGCGATGGATCCTCCGCGTCCGCATCGCGATGCGCGGTCACGACCAACCGATGATTGCCGGAAAGCGCTTCTTCGACTGCCTGAATGGAGCGGGGACGCCCAACCAGCAAGGTGACGATGTTGCGTGGGAAGATGACGACGTTCTTGAGCGGCAAGAGCGGATATCGGTGCGCATACAGCTCGTGACGACTCATCGAAGTTGGCTCCCCCAGCCGATTGCGACAGTACGTAGCGTGCGCGTCGCGGTTGCCCAGTGGAACGTGCGAGAGGCAATCGCTGGAGCGCGACGGGGCCCGGAACCACTAACCTGGATGCGGCCGCTGGGCTAGGATACCACTCCTGAGGCCTGCGTGTACGTACGCTTTGCCAGGCGAACCGGATGACCTTGCCGCCAGCCATCGAGCCCTCGATAGGGGCTTGACCAGCCGATCGGCCCGGAACGCTCTCGCTACCGGTTGTTATGCCTGTCGAGCATCGTTTGCACGATCTGGTCGACATCGTCCGTCACGATCAGGCGGTCGAGGTCTCGAGCGACGATCAGTTTGTTGTCGAGCAGATCGCGGCCGATCCAGTCGAGTAGCGAATCCCAAAACGCCGTTCCGAAAAGCACCACGGGAAAGTCGTCGAGCTTTCCTGTTTGAATCAACGTGAGCGCCTCGAAGAGCTCATCGAGCGTCCCGAACCCTCCTGGGAAGATGACGAATCCTTCGGCGTATTTCACGAACATCAGCTTGCGCACGAAGAAGTAGCGGAAGTTCAGGGGAAGATTGACGAATGAGTTGAGCCCTTGCTCATGTGGCAGCTCTATGTTCAACCCGATCGAGCAGCCGCCAGCTTCCATAGCTCCCTGGTTGGCAGCCTCCATAATGCCGGGACCGCCGCCCGTGATCACGGCAAACCCGGCTTCTGACAGTTTTCTGCCGGTTTCGCGCGCTGCCGCAAAATACGGAGACTCCTGGCCAACGCGTGCTGAACCGAAGACGGAGATGGCTGGGCCTATCTCCGCGAGCGCATCGAATCCGGCTACGACCTCGCCCTGGATGCGCATGACGCGCCAAGGATCGGTGTGCGTGAAGGCTCCCGCCAGCGCGCGGTCCTCTGCCGACCAGCCGAGGAGAATCTGATCGTCGGTCGGGCGTCCCTGATAGACAGCGCGATTTATGGTTGGGTTGGCGACCGAATGGTCACTGTCGATCCAGCCCATCTCCTCGATCACCGTCGTGCGCTTCTTTGTCATCGTGTTTCTCCGGCAGTACTGTTGCTGATTGGTAGACTCTTTCGGAACCCGGACGTGTGTGCCGCTCCTGGAAGACCGGTCGGGACCAGTCACAACACGCTGTCACGCACGAGGAGCCAGGTTGCCCCCATTCGTCCGGTCCGAAATCTCACGCCGCTTTGGCCTGCTGGCGTTGTCGATCATTTTGGCATGCGCCGTCCTTGTGGCATGCGGCGGGGGTAACGATGACAAGACGGAGCCTACCGCTGCCCCTCAACCGACTGAGACGCTTGTGGTCGTGCCGACCGCGCTCTCGGGAGCGCCACGCATCGGCGAGGCCGTTTGGACGAGCGTCATTCAGCCCGAGACCAATGCCCCCATTGCCCTTGCGCCGAAGCTCACCGACACGACGATCTACGCGGTCTTCCCGATCGAATCCCTTCCGGCCGGTTCGCAGCTGGTGGCGAGCTGGTTCTTCAACGACACGTCGCTCGATGCACTGAACTCTTCCATGCGCATCGACCAGGATCGGACGACTGGCTGGATCGAGTTCCACATCGAGCGAACTGGCGACGAACCCTGGCCAGATGGCGAATATGAGGTCGTCATCTCAGATGGAACCAACGAGCTTCAGCGGGCTGTGATAACGATCTCATAGCATTTGAAGAGGCTAATTTTTGGTCGACCCCGCCTTGAAACCTGAGAACCGGGAATGGTACGCTCCCCTTCGTGCGTGACGTTCGGTCCTCGATGTGTCCCAGTTCGGAATCCTCCGCACCACGGTCATTGGAGGCGCGTTGCGCGCAGGAGATCGCGGGCGACCGCTTCGGGCGCGATCCCTTCCAAGCGTGGGGAGCTTCCATCCGTGGATGACCATAGTCAACCCGAATCACGACCCCGCTCGACTGGCGATTGCAGCGCCGCCGAGTGTCTTCAGCCTCAATCTCCAATCGACGACTACACGCCCGTCGAGCCAACGACCGCGGAGGCATCGCTTTCGAGTGATATGCGCCCGTTCGTTTGGCAATGCGGTCGCCGATTGCTCATGCTCGAGCGCGAGCAGGGGATGTGGGTGCTGGCCGACCTGCGCTTCGAACCGGAGATCTGCCGCTATTCTGAACTGCGACGCGCGTATTTTCGCTGGGAACGAGAAGCGGTTGGTGCCCTGTTGAGCCGCACGATCGGTTGCGGGGAAGATGCCGCTGCCGAATCGGCCGAACTCCTCGACGACTGGATGGAACGGCGCCGGTAGGGATCCTCCCCGGGCTACACCGATTCGAGACCATTGGGCGGCGATAGCCGCCTTTCTTGTTGCCTCAGCCAGGATTGCTCAACGCGCGAATTGCTCATTGCCCTCCGTCGCCAGCGTCCTCGGTGGCTTCCGACGCGCAACTGTTGGGCAGTTGCCGAGAGCGGTTGCCGGTTGGCTTGGGAAGTGACGCAACCCTGGGTGGTACGTGCGGATTATCTCCCTGACGAGTCGCGACGGAACGTCTTCTCACCGGCTCGCAGCTCGACTGGCAGACGGTTCTGCTCGGGAGGCAGCGGGCACGACCATCCGTCGGCATAGGCGCAATAGGGGTTGTAGGCGTAGTTGAAATCGATCGTCAGCTTGCCGTTCGGTTTCTGCTGTGGATCGAGATAGCGGCCGTTGCTGTACGTCTCCAACCCATTGGTGGCGTCGTGAAAGGGCAGAAAGTACCGCCCTCGATCGTAATCCTTGAGCAGCGTCAGTTCATATTCGCCGTTGTCGACCAGGAAGCGCACCTTGCCGGCGATCATGAAGTCGACTCGCTGGCCGTCGCTGGTGTCGAGCGTGAGCGGAGAGCCTTGCTCGTCCATCGGCTCGATCTCCAGCTCGAACTGCAGGGCTGGATCGTACGGAAAGTACGCAAGCCCCTCGAATCCGACTTGATCGGCTGGATCCAACGGGGAGTGTGCTCCGGAGGCGAAATAGTCGTCTTTGTGCGCGCGAAAGTCGTCGAGTCGCTTGTTGCTTGCTGTGGATTCCATGCGTGTGTCCAACCTGAAACGTGTTCGCGCCACCATCGCGAAAATCCAAGTGTAGGCGCTTGCCATCGGATGTACCGCGCATTGCTGAAACCGCCGCTCTGAGCGATGCTGTGCATCCATGCGCAAAAATGGCAGCCGGATCTGCTGGTTGCATGCGCCTGCGGCTTGCGCGAATTGTGAGCCATCTCGGAGGATGCTAGGCTAACCGAACGCAGAACGTTCCCATACTTGGGAAACTGGGCGGGGGAATATGTGATCCGGACTCTCGATCCCATCGGGGTATTCGATTCAGGCGTAGGAGGGTTGAGCGTACTCCGGGCGCTGCGCGCTCAGATGCCGGGGGAGTCGTTCGTTTACCTGGGTGATTCGGCGTTCTGCCCGTACGGCGAGAAGGACGATGCGACCATCGAGCAGCGCGTGCATCTGCTGGTCGGCGAACTTTTCGAGCAGGGCGCCAAAGCCGCGGTCATTGCCTGCAACACTGCCTGCGCGGTCGCGATCGGCTCGTTGCGGCAGAAACACTCCGCTCCCATCATCGGTTTGGAGCCCGCTGTGAAGCCTGCAGTTCGCCGATCGAAATCGAAGCGGGTTGCGGTGCTCGCGACACCACGTACTGCGCGTGGGGAGAAACTGCGGCAACTCATCGACGTTCATGGCTCCGGTGCGGTGGTCGAAACGATTCCGGCGTCTGGTCTCGTCGATCTCATCGAGTCAGGGCGTGGTGATGGGCGGGAGATCCGCTATCGCTTGAGCGATCTCCTGGAGGGACCGCTTGCCCGTGGGTGCGATGTCGTCGTGTTGGGGTGCACCCACTATCCGTTCTTGGCCGGAACCATCGCTGAGATCGTCGGGCCGAGCGTGGCGATCGTCTCGAGCGGCGCCCCGGTTGCGCGTCAAACCGAAACCGTCCTGCGGCGCGCCGGATTGCGTTCGAACGCGACCGGGAACGGCGAGTGCCGCTACCTCACGACGGGTGATCCGGCCGCGTTCGATTCGATTGCGAGCGTATTGCTCGGCATGCCCGTTCACTCGGAACGTGTCGGATTGGAGCACGTCGTCCCGACAATGTGAACGGTTCGCCCTTGACCTACGCGTCGTGGCGCATCGCGGCGTGGACCAATTCCTCCTCGGGCTGGTTGTATTCAACGTTCTCGTACGTCTGATACGTCAGCGTTTCCGAGAGCGTGACGCGGAATGGAGGGGTCGCTACCAGATCGTCGATCCCATCACGTTCCACGAGCGCGCCATCGATGACTTCCAGCACGCGGATGTCCTTCACGCGGTTCGGTCCCATGTTCCGCTCGCCCGCTACACGCAGGTAGGTCACATTTGCGGGATCGATGCCCATCAGCGCTGTGCCGATCGTGTCGACAGCGGTTTGGTTCGAGCTTGCAAGCGCGATACCCATCGGCCGATCGTTCCCATTACGGAACCCTGTTCCGTCGCGCGGAACGAGCGCGTCGACGATGTTGAGATCGGGCGTGCGCGCCAACGAGATATCGCAAATCTTGTGCGCCCAGCGTTCATGCGAATCGATCACATCGTCACGCAGCCCGTTCCCCCCTCGGTCGCCATCGTAACGGGGAAAGAGGGTGCACATGTGCCGCTCCTCGAGCGGGACCACGATGCCTTGCAAGTTCTTGATGCTGATCGTTGTGATGCCGAAGTTGTGCGTCCGCATCTTCGGGATGTTGATGAAGTACGCCTCGGGATCCCAAACGGTTCGGCCAATCGGCATCTGCCTGAAAACGCGCCCCTCGGGGATATCGACCCGCACATAGTCGTCCGCGTTCAGGTCGACCAGGTTCACTCCAAGCTCGTCGGTCAATACGTCGAACCCGACGTTCGCGTAGTGCTCGCGCATGTCGCGGCTATCCTCGCCGCCGCCCCCTTCCGCTACTGAAATGGCGTCTGGCGCGATCCCGGACTCGATCAGATACTCCGCGACACCCCGCAGAAATCCCGGGTGGACCGTGATACCTGAATCTGGAGACACCCCATGCACCACGTTCGGTTTCAGGGTGACTTTGGGCTTGTCGATCTCCGGTTCGAGCAGATCGAGAATCGATCGCGCCGCGCGCGTGAAATCCTCAGTCGCGTAGGGATACGACCCCGTCGATCGGTAAAGAACGACAGTGTCCGGTCGGTTCCAGTCGTGTTTCGCCATCTGTTTCCTCTGTGATGAACGATCGTCGAGTGGTTAGTTCGCAGGAGCGAGGATCGCGCGACACGGCGCGCCACACGACCCGACCAACGGAATTGGCATCACGGTCAGTCTCCCGCGGGTCGCCGTGGTGGCGCCGAGATTCACGAGCGGCGCCAGGATCAATGCTCCGGCTCCGAAGAGAACCATGTTCACGCCCTGACCCTCGGCCCCCACGGGATCATCGAAACAGGGCATATCTCCACCAAGTATCGAAATGCCGCGATCGACGATCCACTGCATGGCTTCGAGGTCGAAATGAGGAGACTGGAGCACAAATGTCTCGCTGTTGTCGCGATGTTGCTCCCATCCGGTGTGCACCAGAAGTGCATCGCCTGGTTCGAGCGACGTCGCCGTCGCCTCCAGTTCGGCAACGGTGATGTGCTCCCGCGGGCCGCGTGGAATCCTGGCGATGGTCGCGTTTACGAAGAATCGCTCGGGAGGGACCTGGTCGATCGACGGAGCATCGGCGATCAGGTGCTTGGCTGTCTCGAGATAGGTGCCCGCCAGCGTAGGCATCGCAAACCAATCCGCCTCCCAGCCGCGCTCTTCGATGGTCGCCCATCGTTGCTGCTCGAAGGGAGGGATCTCGATCATGGGCGCGTAGCTCCACATCCCAGGATGCAGCGGTCCAGTCAGGTCGATCAACATCTACCGAAGCCCTCTCATCGCATGATCAATTGAACGAAGAATCGCCGCCACCGCTACCAGGTTCGGATCGCTCGGCAGGGAGGTGATCCGCAAGTTTGGCCCCTTCGGAGGTCAGCCGAAACGCTCCCTGTTCGTTGGGAACTGGCTCCACCAGCTTGTTCCGCACAAGGGCAGCGTTGGCGGAGACGATGCTCGATGCGCCGATGTTGCCCAGGAGGGTGGCGATCTGATCCGAGGTCGCGCCGTTCCTACCCTTCAACGCGCGCAACACCTGCTTTTCGACCTGGCCGAGTTCTGAGTCCGACATTGTCGCTTCTTCCTTTCGCTACCAATAAACCATGGCGTCGCGGAACATCTCTGCGAGATCGGTTTCCGAGGCAGGGCGAGGTGAGAGCTTGGTGACCCGGTGTTGCGGGACCGTGCCGGCTACCAGCCGATCGATGTCGTCCTCGGTGAAACCGACCGCGCTTAGGCCATTCGGCATCCCGGTGCGTCGCATGATATCGATCAGGCGGTTTGCCAGGATCTCTCCTGCTTCTTCTGGGCCTGCGCCGGAGACGTCCGCTCCCAGCATGCGCGCCGCTTCCAGGTGGCGTTCGGGATCTGCCTGGGCGGTGAAACGAAAAACCGCCGGGGCATTGAGGATGACCGAAATGCCATGCGGGACCATCGGATGATCGTCCGGATACCCATCCGGCACGTACGAGCGCACGAGACCGGAAACGGGATAGGACATGCCATGCGGAAGATGCACGCCGGCGTTGCCAAATCCGATGCCTGCATACGCGGCGGCGAGCATCATCTGTCCGCGGGCCTCGAGATTGTTCGGTTCGTTGACGACCGTTTCGAGGTTGGAGGCAACCATTTCGGCCGCTTTCGACGACCAGACATCGCTGATCGGATTCGCTCCCTGGTATGCCGGTCTGAGTCTTGGGCTCTCCGGGGCCGGACGACGGTTGTACGGCAGCGCCGTGTAGGACTCGATCGCATGACTGAGCACGTCCAGCGCGGAACTGGCCGTGACCATGGGAGGCATCGTAAGCGTATTGATTGGATCGAGGATGCCAAGCACCGGCCGGAGCGCCCGGTGAGCGATACCAGTTTTCACGTGCATCGACGTCAGATCGAAGATCGTGGTGCCGGTCGTCTCACTGCCGGTACCCGCGGTGGTGGGAATGGCGATGAGCGGACGGAGCTTGCCGGGAACGGGTTTCGCCTGGCCAATCGGCGCATTGACATAGGTCAGCAGGTCGGCGGGGTAGGTTGCATACAAGTTCGCGGCCTTGGCGGTGTCGATGACCGAGCCGCCCCCAACCGCGATGTAGCCGTCGAACCCGCCATCGGTCGCAAACTCTGTCGCTTCCGCAAAGGAAACATCGGTCGGCTCCACGCGCGTATTGGAGTAGAGCGCAAAGTCGACCCCCGCGGCTTTCAGCGATTCGACCGTCGTTTGTACCGCAACGTGATCGGCCAGACGGGCATCGGTGACGACCATCACTCTGGTCGCGCCCAGATTCTTCGCGTCTTCACCGACTTCTCGCGTGACACCCTCCCCGTACTTGATGGCCGAGGTGTCCATGGTGAAGGCGGTTTCGAACGACATGGTTTCTCCTCTCTGCGGAACGGCGACACATCAGGATGGAAGTATCTCACCGAACGAGGGTCGGGGTTCAGGGAAGCGAGGTGATTACGGAACCTGCCCTAGACGGCGCTTTCGAGGGTCAGGCGATGGTTTGTGGCGTCGAGATGGAGCGGGAATGGATCGGTCAGGGCGCCCACGAAGGCGCCGTCGTCATCGAAGCGACGCCAGGCCAACAGGTAGTTGCCGAACCATGGATCGAGCACCGCACGTGCCGCATAGTTCGTGCCAATCTCGTCGGCTTGAAGCAGCGGCTCTGGCGCGAGTGTGAACGGTCCGAACGGCGAATCGGCCAGGTAGTAATGCGTTCCATTCCAGGTGGCCTTCTGGCCATTTCTGGTGGCGTGCTTTCCCGTGCAGAAGAGCAGTGCCCAGCGATCTCCCAATGGAAAGACCTGGGGAACCTCGACCTCTTCGAACACACCGGACGCCAATACCGGTGGACCGGGTGACCAGCGCACAAGATCGTCCGATGTTGCGATGCCGACAACACCTCGTGCATCCCAGGGTTGTCCTGGCGCAGAGGCGGTGTAGTACATGAGCCACCTGCCGTCGTGTCGAAGCACCCATGGATCGCGGCAGTCGGACCGTGTCATTCCGTCCGGGGCAGGAGCCACGTACCAGGGGTTCGCGGCTTCCAGCACCGGATTCCTATCGATCTTGCGCCAGGAACGCAAGTCTTCGGAGATCGCGAGCCCGATTCGTTGCACCAGTCCCGATTCAGTCGTTGTCCGGCCGGTGTAATACAGATAGGCCGTTCCGTCGTGACGAATGACGGATCCTGTCCACTGGGTCATGTCGTCCCAGGAACCAGATTCGCCCAGTGGCAAGATCTCGCCGTGATAGTCCCAATCGGTCAGGTTCGACGAGGTTGCATGACCGATGCGGGCGAGATCGTGACGCATTTCCGGATCGGGAATCGATCGCGGCGCTTGCAGGAAATAGCAATGAAACGGCTCGCCCGCGTCGAGTCGCGGGGCGAGCCAGAAGTCCCAAACGATCCAATCGTCGAGGTAGAGCATTCGTCTCTGGCCGGTCTATCCCTTGACCGCGCCTGCGGTCAACCCGGCGAGAATCTTACGCTGGAAGATGAGGACCAGGACCACCAGGGGCACGGTAACCACTACGGCGGCTGCCATGATGCTGCCCCACGGTTCGTCGAACTGGGTGTTCCCCCGGAAACTGGCGATCGCCGGCTGCACCGTCCGCGCCGCGTAGGTGTTCGTGAACGTCAGAGAAAAGAGGAACTCGTTCCATGCGGCAATAAACGCGAGCAGTCCCGTTGTGACCAGACCTGGCATTGCCAATGGAAGCATGACCTTGTAGAACGCCTGGAACGGTGTCGAGCCATCGACCAATGCTGCTTCCTCGAGTTCGCCAGGCATGGCCTTGAAGAAGTTGGCGAGTACCCAGACGGTGAACGGCAGCGTGAAGGTCATATAGGTCAGCACGAGCCCCGGAATGGTGTTGTAAAGATCGAACCGGCGCATCATCTGGAAAAGTGAGCCCAGGATCGCAATGGCCGGGAACATCGTCATTGCCAGAATGATGTACAGCGTCGCATTGCGGCCACGAAACTTGATACGGCCCAACGCGTACGCGGCCAGTGAACCAACGATGAGCGCAATGGCTACTGTGCTGAGGGAGACGATGATTGAGTTCCGGAGCGCGTAGAGGAAGTCCCGCTGGTGCAAGACGTAATCGAGATTGCCCCAATAGAGCTCAGAGGGTAGATAGCGGGTTGGAGTCGCGCTGATGTCTGCATTCGGCTTGACCGACGCGAGCACTGCCCACAAGAACGGGAAGATGGTGTAGATCAGGATCAGGATCACCAGCAACCAGAAGAGCAGCTTGAGTATCGCGTCCCAGAAATGGAACTTGCGGCGCTTGCCGGGTTGATCTGGTGGCAACGTGGAACGGTCGAAAGGTACGGACGACATCTCAGACTTCCTCCACCTTGACGAGCCGCGTGTAAATCAGGACAAACGCGCCGATACACAGGAAAATGACCACACTGGCAGCCGACGCTCTCCCCAGGCGGTCTCCGTCGACGAGCGTCTGTTGGGTAAAGATCGAGAGCGTAAGGGTTTCGACCTTTGCGCCGAACATGACGAAGATGACGTCAAAGACGCGGAACGCGTCGAGCGTTCGGAAGATCAACGCGACCAGGATCGCAGGGCGGAGGAGCGGGAGAGTGATCTGCCAAAACTGCTTCCACTTGCTGGCGCCATCGACGACTGCTGCTTCGTAGACATCGCCGGGAATGACCTGCAGGCCCGCCAGCAACAGCAACGCCATGAAGGGAGTCGTCTTCCAGACGTCAACCGCGATAGCGCTCGGCAAGGAGAGATTCGGCCGGGCGAGGAAGGCGATCTTTTCATCTGGGAAGATGTTCGCGATGTTGTCGCCAATGATCGGTATCCAACCGAAAAACCGTGGAAGCTGATAGACAAGAATGTCGTTGATGACCCCATAGTTGTCGTTGAGCATGTATGCCCAGAGCCGGGACGACACAACGGTGGGGATGGCCCAGGGGATCAGGATCGCGGTACGAACGAGGCCTCGGGCCCGGAACTGCGAATTGATGATTAGTGCGACGATCATGCCAAGCACGAGCTCGAGCGCAACTGACACGACCGTGAACTTGACGGTGTTCTGGAAAGCGATGCGGAATGTGTCGCTGTTCCAGAGGTACTCGTAATTGCGGAGACCAACGTTCTCGACTTCACGTGCACTCGCAAGTCGCGCGTTGGTAAAGCTCAGACGAAAGCTCTGTACAAGAGGATAGAGGGCGACAAGCGCCACAATGATGATGCTGGGTAGCACCATGAACCAGGCGAGACGCTCCCGGGACTTCGCCCAGGACGTCTGTGGTCGATCGGATACCTTGATCGTCTGGGTCTCAGTCGACGAGACCGCCGCACCAGCGGGAACATTCTGGCTCATGGAAACCCCGCTTTTACGTCAGCGCCGGACGGGAGTATCTCCCGTCCGGCTTGCTTTCGATTCGATGGTCCGTTAGTGCGCACCGGACCGGTGCCGAAGTTTATGCGTCCTCGAAGACGGCGTTCATGTCCTCTTCCATCTGCGCAGCAGCGTCAGCGGCCGACTTGGAGCCGGAGAGCACCTGGTTGAGCTGCTGATAGAAGATGGTGGAAAGCTCTGGATAGAGATCGCCGGTCTGGGCCGAAGGGCGGCCGACAGCGGCCTCGAAGACCGGCTTCAGGCGAGGAATGAACTCGCTGGCCTCTGCCACCGCTGGGTCGTCATAGACTGCAGGGATGGTTGGAAGATGCGACCGCTCGATCGCGTACGAGGTCTGCAGCTCGGGGCTCGTCATGTACTTGACGAACTCGATGGCGGCATCCTGGTTCTTCGAGTACTTGGACACCATCATTTGCCATCCGCCCAGGGTGGCCGCGCTGGTGTCTTCGGCGCCGTCGCCCTTCGGGAGCGGCGAGACGCCGACTTTGCCTGCCGTCGCCTCGCTCTCCTGGCTACCGGAGTACATGTACGGCCAGTTGCGGGCGAAGGCAGCATTACCGGCAACCCAGACATTGAAGGTCTCGGTTTCGGTGTAGGTCGTCACGCCCTCAGGTGAGATTCCGTTCACCCATCCAGCGGCCCGTTCCATTGCGGCAATTGCGGCTTCGTTGTTGATGGTCACGTTGCGGTCCGTATCGATGATCGTGCCGCCACCCTGCGAGACGAGCCATTCGACGCCGTTGCACGTGAGTCCCTCGTAGGCTTTGCCCTGCCAGACGTATCCGGTGAAGTCCGGCTTGTCGGCCTTTTCGCCGTCCTGGATGGTCTGGGCAGCTGCCTCGAGATCGGACCAGGTGGCCGGCGGTTCGACACCGTACTTCTCGAGCAGATCGGTGCGGTAGTACAGCAAGCCCGCGTCAGTGAACCAGGGGATGCCTACCAGGTTGCCATCGACGGTGTTCGCCGCGATGATGCCAGGGAAGAAGGATTCTGCTCGGTCTCCAAGCGCATCCTGGAGCGGCACAGCGTGCTCGGCTACGACACCTGGCCAGATGATATCGATCTGGTACGCATCGATGTCCGAGGCCTGCGCGGCGAATTGCTGGCGCATCGCCTGCAGGCGCGCGTCGGTTTGATTCTCACCATGGACGAGATTGACCGTAATT
The DNA here is from genome assembly GCA_041390825.1 of Thermomicrobiales bacterium. Lineage (NCBI taxonomy): Bacteria > Pseudomonadati > Thermomicrobiota > Thermomicrobia > Thermomicrobiales > Thermomicrobiales bacterium. Next base: position 149,752 of record JAWKPF010000007.1, on the reverse strand, counting down.
CCAGTGGCCTCGGAGAACGCGGCAATCGCTGCCTCGTTCCAGGCCAGGTCGGGGTCGGCTGCGCTGGGGCCCATCCAGGCGATCGTCGCGCCCGAAAGGTCGGTGCGGATATCGGCCGGCACGACAATCGTGCTGCCCGCCGCGGCGTCGGCAGCCGGGGATGCATCCTGTGCGTACGCGGGAGCTGCGCCGCGCATGATGCTGAGTACCGGCAAGAGCGCGCCGGCGGCCGCCGCGCTCTTCAGCAACTGGCGGCGGTCGATTCGACCAGCCATATAGTCGCGCAGGAGCTCGATCGACTTCTGGCGTCGATCATTTGCGTTTGTCACGAGTACCTCCTTGTAGAAAACGAACACGCTATCGAAATGTCGCGCGCAGACGATTGCGCGCTGGTCCCAGGTGATGTCATGGGTCGGTCACTCGTCGTTCGAGTGTGAATTTCATCCATCGACACGGTTGGGCCACTGTGTTGGTTGTACTCGCAACGCAAAAATGCGTCAAGTTTGGGCAGGGTCTTGTGCTATTGGCCCAAAAAGTTAGTCGATTTCAGGAAACAGCGTCTGTAAGCGCCGATACAAGTCTCGATAAATCTGGTAGCCGCGGTCGTATGCCTCGGCTGCCTGGGCGCTCGGATCGTTGACGTAACGATCCGCCAGGAAGCGGTCGATCTCGTCCCAACCGGAAAAGAGTCCCCCGGCCATTCCCGCCACAAACGCAACGCCCAATACGGAACCCGGATGATTGCGGAACGAGGTGATCGGCTCGTTAAGCACGTCGGCCGCGATCTGGCGCCAAAGCGAGCTGCTCACGCCGCCATTGGTTGCCATGTAGCGGGTTGGTTCGAGCCCAGCATCGCGAAGCACATCGACGTGATGGCGGAACCCATACATGACCGCCTCCAACGTCGCGCGAAAGATGTGCGCGCGGGAGTGGGAAAGGTCGAGCCCGAAGATAACACCACGCGCTCGAGGATCCATGATCGGCGTCTTCTCACCGAGGAAATAGGGGAGGATGGTGACTCCTCCAGAGCCAGGGGGAACTTCCGCCGCCTCACGGTCGAGTTCCTGCAGCGTGGCCTTGGCGGTGTCGAGGCCGAGGATTTCCGTCACGTACCACTTCACGAGCGACCCGCTGGCCGCCATGCAGCCATTGAGCAGGTATTTCCCGGGAATGTCATGCGCGTCGATGAACAGCGACGGATGGGTGATCGGCTTGGCTGAGCAGTAGAGAATGTCGCCTGCGCCGCCGAACTTGATCAGCGTGTCACCATCCTCGCGCAGCGCGGCCGCCAATGCGGAGGCGATATGGTCGGCGCTGCCCGCCACCACCGGAATCCCTGTTGGCAAGCCGGTCGCCTCGGCAGCGTCCGGACCGAGCGATCCAACGACATCGGTCGGGTCATGCACCGGTGGAAAATAGGACAGATCGAGTTGGACGGCGTCCAGCAAATCGGGCACCCAGCGACGCTCCCGGAAATCGTAGAGTCCGGATTCCACTGCCCAGTTGAGCTCCAGGCTGCAGGCTGCCGGCGGCGCGCCGCAGAGCCAGGCGGTCACCAGGTCATAGGAACCCAGCACGGTCCGGGTGCGCGCCCATGCGTCCGGTTCGTGACGTTGCACCCAAAGCAGCCGAGGCGCGATGTGTTGCTGATTGGTGTATCCGCCGGTGAGGCGATAGAGTCGATCCTGATCGATGCGCGTGCCCAGTTCGGCCACTTCTTCGATTGCGCGGGCGTCGTTCTGCTGAATCGCCGGACGCACCGGCTGACCGGTTTCGTCCAACAGCACCATCGCCGGGACCATGCCGCTGACTCCGATGGCGGCAATCCCGTCCCGATCGATCTCCGGCGACATTGCCAGCTGGCGCAACGCCTTTGCCGCGCCGGCAATCCAGTCGCCCGGGTCCTCCTCGGCCCAACCGGCGTGCGGGGAGTGCAGATCGTGCTCGACGGTGGCATCGGCCAGAATCCGGCCGTCGATAGAGATCAGCGCTGCCTTGACACCGGTGGTGCCGATATCGACTCCAATGGCCTGATGTTTCACCCGGCTAGCTCGCTGTCGCCGAGCGCACTTCGGCCATCAGCGCCTTCACCCGCGCGCCATCGACTGGATTCCAGGTAATACCGTCGACCTTCAGGCTCGAACCGACGATCGCGCCATCGGCGTATTGCAGCAGTTCGGCGGCATTCGCCACCTTGAACCCGGTGTTGACCAGCAGCGGCACCCCGGTCCCTGCAATGGCGGCCGCCACCTCGGCCATCGCCGACGCATTGGCGGGCTGGCTGGTGATCGGTCCGGAGACGCAGATTGCATCGGGCGAGGAAGAGAAGACGACCGACTTGGCAGTTTCCGCGATCGGCCGCGGGGCAACCGGCGCGGCGAACTCGGCATTGATATTGAAGATCATCTTGACATTCTGCGCGCCGATCTGGCGACGGTATCGCCAGGCATCGCCCGCGGATCGAATCCAGAGTCCGAAGTCGCCGGCAAAGGCTCCCGTGAAGATTTCGCGACAGAACGAGGCGCCGGTGGCCGCCGCCACCGCCAATGTAGCGTTCGGGTCCCAGAGAACGTTGACGCCGAATGGCACCGAGAGTTCACCGCGCATGGAAGCAACGGTGTCTGCCATCGCGGCAACCGAGGCAAAATCCGAATCGAGACGATATGGGCGGTCGTTCTCATTGCAGAACATGACCGCATCGATGCCGCCAGCCTGAAGCGCGTCCAGGTCGCGCTTGACCCATTCGCGAATGCCGGTCATGCCGGTCGATTCCTCGTAGAGCGGTGTGCCGGGGAGCGCTGGCAGATGGACCATGCCGATGATCGACTTGGTTTCGCCTGTCATTTCCTGCAACCAGTTCCCGCCCGCCATGATTCCTCCTCACTGCACGCTCGATTCCAGGCACACATCGTTGGTGCTGGAACCGTGAGGATAGCTGAAATCGAGTTTCAATCTCGGAGAGAGCTACGTGAGATCGTCGGGTAGCTCATATCGCCCCGAACGGGCGGTGATTCGCAACCGGAAGACCACTGAATGGGCGCCCATCACGACCGGGACACCTGTGGCTCGTTCGACCAGGGCAACGGCGAGTTGCACCTCGTCGGGATCGGCAATCTCTTCGAACGTTGCTTCTGCGACCACACTCTGCCACCGATCTGATTGCTCGACGCGGTCCACCTCGAACGAGACCCGCGGGTCGGACCGCATCAGGTCCAGCTTGCGGCCGGGTCCGCTGACCGCATAGATCGAATCGCCGTCGTACGCGTAGGCGAGTGGAACCAGGTACGGTCGCTCGCCAGGCTGGTTGCAGGCAATTCGGCCGACGATCGAACCCGCAAGCAGTGCCTCGATACCGTCGCTGTCGAGATGGTGAATCACGCCCATGGCCAGTCTATTCCTCGATCGAAAAGGTCACTCGCTGGATTTCGTTCATGAAGTAACCCTTCTGGTTCCAGAGTGCTTTCCAGGGCTGCGTCAGCCCGCGCCGGTCGGTTGCCCTGGCACAGAGCTCGTGCGTTCCTGGCGGAAGGGCTAACGATTGCTCCCACCGCACCCAGGAGTAGGGACCGGCTTCCTGAGCGATGGTCGCGGGTTGCCAGCTATCGCCGCCGTCGAAGCTGGTTTCGACTGTCTCGATGCCTCCATGACCAGACCAGGCATACCCGTAGGCAATACCGTTCCCGGGCATGACAGCCCCATCGGTTGGATTCGCGATCACCGACTTGACTGGCATCTCGCGCACCGGCTGAATGGGCACGCCGTCGGCATCGTAGATCACATAGAGATCGCCCTGGAACGGTCCGGTGAACGGGCGATCGCTGACCGTCAACCTGGTCAACCATTTCGTTGACGCGATCCCTGCCCATCCCGGCACCAGCAGACGCGCCGGGGCGCCATGCGCCACTGGCAACGGGTCCCCATTCATGCGCAGCGCGATCAGGGTGCTCGGTTGCAGTGCCACGCTGAGCGGCAGCCCGCGTTGCATTGTCTCGAGATCGCCGCCCTGGGAGACGACCTCGACTCCAGCTTCGGTCGGTTGGACGGCGTCCAGCAGTTCGCGAAGCCGAACGCCGCCCCAAATAGCGTTTCCGGCCGCGTCGTTCTTCCAGGTCGTTCCCTCAGCGACTGGATCGAAACGCGATCGCCCGTTCCCGGTGCATTCCAGGAACGCGGGAAGCTCGACCTGTGGCATTTGTTCGAGATCGGACAGGGAAAACTCCGCCGGCACCGCAACTTCTCCGTCGATCGTCAAGCGCCAACTCGTTGGATCGATGCCCGGAATCGCGCCATTCGATCGAACGAAAAAGAGCTCGTTGGGCACGTAGAGGCCATCGATGAGTCCGAGGTCCATGCCGAGGTTGGTTTGGCCATAGGGTGTCAGGCGTGCGTCTTTTCCGGCAATCGTCATGACGGGGACTCCTGTCGCTCGATCGAAACGAACCTGGCGCGGCCAGATAGATCGTCCACGATCATGACACGCGCGCCCGGAAAGCGCGCGCCCGCAAGCGAGGCGACCGTAGATGCCTGACTCGGGTCGATCTCGATCATCATCGCAAACTGCTGAGCTACCCTGGCCGCTGACTGATCGAGGATGCGTTCGATCACCTTCAGGCCGCCGGGCCCGCCGTCGAGCGCCAATCGTGGTTCCGCTGCCAGATCCGGATTGCCGTCGACTTGTGTTGGAGTGAGATACGGCGGGTTGGTGAGGATCACGTCCCACGGCCCCCGCGTCCAGGAGAGGAGATCTCCCTCCACCAGTTCGACACGGGCGCTAAGTCCAAGCTCCTGACGATTGCCCTTTGCGTACGCCAGGGCATCTGTCGAAATGTCGCACCCGGTGATCGACACCAGTGCCGGGTCCGTCAGCAACGCCAAAGACAACGCAATGGCGCCGCTGCCAGTGCAGAGGTCGAGCACGCGAATCGGAACACCGCGCCACAGCCGGTCGATCACGGCCACTGCTCGCTCCACCAGCAGTTCGGTTTCCGGGCGAGGAACGAGCACCCCGGGACCAACATGGAAGTTGTGCCCCATGAACTCGCGTGTGCCAGTGATATAGGCAACCGACTCGCCCTGCAAGCGACGTCGGATCGAAGACCGGAACGCTTCCTGTTGGTCAGGCGTCAGAACGATCTCAGGATCGATCGCCAGCTGGGTTCGCGTTCGGCGCAGAACCGAGCAGAGCAGCACCTCGGCGTCGAGGCGTGGTGAAGCGATTCCGGCCGCACGTAGTTCTGACGTGGCAGACGAGATCGTTTGGCCGACCGTAGGTTCCGGTCTCGGCTCTGTCATGCGTGACGTACGTGACTGACGAAACTACGCCGCGACGACCGCGTGTTCGTCCTCGAGACCGGCTTCGGCGAGCCGCTGTGCCTCGTCGGCCGCTCGCAGCTCCTGCACGAGGGTATCGATCTGCCCGTCCATCACGCCAGGAATATTGCTCAGATTCATCTTGATGCGATGGTCGGAAATGCGGTCCTGCGGGTAGTTGTAGGTGCGGATCTTTTCGCTTCGCTCGGCGCTGCCGATTTGCGACTTGCGTGCGTCACCTCGTTCGGCGGCCAGCCGCTCCTGTTCGGTTTCGTAGAGCCGGGAGCGGAGAATGGTCATCGCTTTCAGTTTGTTCTTGAGCTGGCTGCGCTCGTCCTGGCACGCAACGACCAACCCGGTCGGAATGTGTGTGATGCGTACCGCCGAGTCGGTTGTGTTGACGCTTTGACCGCCGTTGCCGGAGGAGCGATAGACGTCGATGCGCAGATCGTTTTCCGAGATTTGGATGTCGACTTCTTCCGCTTCGGGAAGGACCGCCACGCTTGCGGTGGACGTGTGGATGCGTCCCTGGCTCTCGGTCGCCGGTACGCGTTGCACGCGGTGCACGCCGGATTCGTAGCGCAAGAAGCTATACGCGTTCTTGCCGGTCACCTGGAAGATGATCTCGCGATATCCGCCGCCATCGGTTTCGGTCGCGGAAAGGATCTCCACTTTCCAGCGCTGGCGTTCGGCATAGCGGGCGTACATGCGGAAGAGATCGGCGGCGAAGAGGGCCGCTTCGTCTCCTCCAGTGCCGGCGCGTACCTCGACGATGACGTTCTTTGCGTCGTTCGGGTCTTTCGGCACGAGCAGCGCCTTGATCCGGTTCATCAGCACGCTTTGCTGCTCTTTGAGCGTGCGCATCTCCTCAGCGGCCATGGAGGCCATCTCCGGATCAGAGTCTGACGCCAGCAACTCCGCATCGGCGATGGCCGATTCGGTGGCTTCGAATTCGTTGTACGTGCTGACGATCTCTTCCAGCTCTGCTCGTTCGCGGCCGATCTCTTGCAGGCGCGCGGGATCGGTGGCGATGGCAGGGTCGGCGAAAAGCTCGTCGAGCTCTTGATATCGGCGATTGATTTCGCCGAGTGTGTCCATGAGTTTGCTCATCGATGCGATCCTGGTGCGATGGTTGGAACAGTGCGGACGGCTCGATCGAATCGCGTCGCGCAGCAGTCCATTTTACCCGATGAAGGGTCGTCCGGGCCGCCGTCCTCCGCCGTTGGGCGGTCTCGCTCGATTGCAGCGACAGAGGTCTGGTGTTGCCTGTCCTGGAAACAGGACAACCCACGATGAATGAGGCGGCCTAGAATCGAATACTGGCGAGTTCCTCGTAACGTGCGCCAGCCTTCTCCAGGTGGCTGCGGAACAGGACGAGCTCCGAAATCGTGAACTCGACCTTCGAGGAGATGATCTCCCGCACGCTCGGGGACGAAAATGCCTCGCCGAGCTGGTACGAGAAGAGCTGGTCGACGGAGTCGCGTGCCCGACCCAACGTCAGGTGCGGTTTGAATGCGCCGCCTTCGACGTCGACGTTCAACCGTGCGAGCATCGCTCCAACCTCGGCGCGCGCTGCCTCCAGCTTGTCAGTTTGCCCTTCAAGACCGATCCAGATCACGCGTGGACGCTTTTCGTTCGGGAACGCCCCCAGTGACCCGGTGCGCACCCGGATTGGCCCGGTCCGGAGCGAGAGGTTGGCAAACGACAACCGGATGAGCTCCGCGCGTTCTTGCGGTACTTCGCCGATAAAGTGCAGGGTCAGATGGAAACCGCTTGGCGCTGTCCAGCGCACCGGCAGATCACGGCTGGAAAGATCGTCGATGAGATGACCGAGCTGATCGGTCACGGTCGGTGGCAACGGAGCCGCGATGAAGAGACGCGGTCCGTCCGGCTTCGCTGGCGGGCGACCTGGCTTCGGAGATGGTGCGGAGTGTTTTCGTTTCGCCATGGCGGGAGTATAGGTGTCGCGGAATGACGTTGGACGGGATGCGCAACCGCGCGTACTGTTGCGCACGATGGAGGTTGCGATGATCACTGCATTCCTTGGTCCGCGCGGGACGTTCAGCGAAGACGCGGCGATTGCATTCGCCGGCGAGTCGGGAGAGTTTCTGGCCTTCAACTCGTTTCCGGCGTTGACTGCTGCGGTCGAAACGGGATTGGCGGATCAGGCGCTGCTCCCGATCGAGAACTCGATCGAGGGGTCGATCAGCACCACGCTCGATCTGCTCATCCATGAGACCCCCCTCAAGATTGCAGACGAGGTGGTGGTGCCGGTTCGGCACTTTCTGATTACACCACCGGGAGGCGCCCTCACCGATATCAAGGTCGTCACCACGCACCCGCAACCACTGGGGCAGTGCCGGCGTTTTCTGGAGCGAGTGTTGCCAAGGGCTGAGCAAGTGGCCGCCCTGAGCACCGCAGCGGCTGTGGAAGACGTGGTCAAGAGCGGTGATGTTCAGCGTGCCGCAATCGGCACGCGCCGTGCAGCCGAACTCTATGGTGGGCAGATCATCGCGCATGACATTCAGGACATTCGCTCGAATTTCACTCGTTTTGTCGTCTTGCGCAACGAAGATTCACCACCCACCGGCAACGACAAGACCTCGATCAGCTTTGTGTTGCATGTGAACGCGCCGGGTTCGTTGCTCGAATCCCTGACTCCCTTTGCGGAAGGAAAGATCGAGCTGACCAAGGTCGAGAGCCGCCCGACCAAGGAGTGGCTGGGGGAGTACTACTTCTTGCTCGATTTTCAGGGACATCGCACCGATCCATTGGTGGTGGACGCGCTCGAACGGCTGGGCCGGGTGGCGAACGTAAAGGTCTTCGGTTCATACCCCCGGTTCGATTTTCAAGCCCTGGCCGACGAGGTCATGGCGGGCGCCGGTCCAGGCGTTCGCGTTCTGTAGGAACACCGATGCTCCTGGTCGATCGTTCGCTCGAGACCTCATACATCACCTTCGGTCTGACCCACGATGAGTCGGGCGAAGGCAGTTTCGAGATTCATAGCAGGTTGACAGCGGATCGGGTCGGAGCGGCGGATGCCGCGCTGATCTCGACACCGGAGATCGGGCTGCTGACAGAAACCCATCGGGCTGATCCCGGTTTCGGCTTGTGGACCAGTGGCGCCGGGGCCATCGCCATGCGCACCCCCGTGCGCCCAGACGAGATCGAGGATGCGGCGATATTGCTCTATGACGTGTCTGGCGCCGCAGAGCTTCTGGCGCGTGCCACCATCTGGCCCTTCTACGGTATCAAGGCGACGGCGTGGCTTTCCGAACCAGATGGCTCGAGCACAGTCAGCATCCTCGATGGACTCGACGCGCTCGAACCAGTCGAGGCAGGGTTCAGTGAAGACCTGGTTCGGGCCTGGTACATCCTGACCAATCAACCGCTCGTCACCCACCTGCTGTCGGTGCCCATGGGCGCGAGCGCAGAGCAGCTGCTCGATGTCCGCTCGAGACTTGTTGCCGCGCGTTCGCTTGGTCACGCGGTTCGCAGGGATGTGCGAAAGCAACTGCTGGCCGATACTGCCATCGAAGGCGAGCGATTGGTGGAGATACTTGGCCGTGTCCAGCACGAACTGGACGGAGCCACTCGCGCCGCGGCCTATTCCCTCATCGCCCGTGGCTCGGGAGGCACACGTTACCCTTTGCTGCGTGAGATTCCATGGTGGGAACCACCGACAGAGGCATCAGTCGACTGAGACAAAAGCCTACCTGGACGTCCCGGCAGTGAGCACCGACGTCGGCATGGTGGACGCCTTGTCACGCAAGTCGGAGAAGAGGGGCGTGCTCAGGTAGCGCTCACCCGTGTCCGGCAAGATCGCAACGATCAGCTTGCCCTGGTTCTCGTCGCGCCTCGCCAGTTCACGTCCCGCGTAGACAGCCGCTCCGGCCGAAATCCCGGCCAGAATCCCTTCGGTGACCATGAGCTCGCGCGCGGCTTCCATAGCCGCATCGCCCGGCACATGAACGATTTCGTCGATGAGATCGGTGTCCAGCACCGGCGGGACGAAGTTGGCGCCGATCCCCTGGATCTTGTGAGGCGCCGCCTCACCTCCGGCCAGAAATGGAGACTCGGCTGGCTCGACGGCTATGACCTGGAACGATGGCTTGAGACTCTTGAGCACCTGTCCGACGCCAGTGATGGTTCCTCCGGTTCCAACTCCGCCGACCAGAATGTCGATCGCCCCGTTTGTGTCCTGCCAAAGCTCGACCGCGGTCGTGCGGTTATGGATGGCGGGGTTGGCGGGGTTTTCGAACTGCATCGGCATCCAGGAGTCGGGGATCGCCTCCATCAGCTCCTCTGCCTTCCAGATCGAGCCGACCATGCCATCGGCCGCAGGCGTCAGCACGAGTTCCGCGCCGTAGGCGAGGAGGAGCACCCGTCGCTCCAGACTCATGCTTTCCGGCATGGTGAGGATCAGGCGATATCCGCGCGAAGCGGCGACCCAGGCAAGCGCGATGCCCGTGTTGCCGCTGGTTGGTTCGATGATCGTCGTCTTGCCGGGAGTGATGAGTCCTTTCGCTTCAGCGTCCAGGATCATCGCAACCCCAATGCGGTCCTTGACCGAATAGCCGGGCGATAAAGCTTCCAGCTTGCCGACCAGGCGCCCCGGCGTATCGGGCGCAAATCGTGAGAGCCGCAGGAGCGGAGTGTTTCCAATCAGCTCGGTGGCGTCGTCGGCGATCGCGGGACGCGTCCGGCGAACGAGATCGGATTCGGAAATATCGAGGACAGGCATGACGTTCGTCTCCGCGGCGCGGTCGCATGTGCGCTCGGCGAGGAAACTAGCAGAAACTGAGTTCTCTATCAACTTTGTCCGGCTGGCACGTCCTCGGCGGCAACTCGCCCCGTCTCCACCTGGTACTCGGCTTCACTTCCGATCCAGACCGCGCCATCTTCATAAACTTCGCGTTTCCAAATCGGCACCAGCACCTTGATTCGCTCGATGGCATAGCGACAGGCGTCGAATGCCGCATCACGGTGTGCCGATGAAACGGCGATCACCACGCTCGTTTCGCCGACTTGCAGCAACCCGTAGCGGTGCGCGATGGCGACATTGCGCAACCCCCAACGCTCGAGGATCTCGGCGCCGATCTGCTCCAGCATCTTCTCGGCCGCCGGAGGATAGGCCTCATATTCGAGCGCGGTTACCGACTTGCCACGCGCATGGTCCCGCACCGTCCCGGCAAAGGTGACGAGCGCGCCAGCGGCGTCGTCGACGACGAGCGCTTCGACGTCACGCGGATCGATGACGTCTTCGGTCACAAGGAAACGCTTCTGCTCGCTTCCCCCGCTCACCGGAGGGATGATTGCCACCTCGTCACCGTCGGCCAGCACGTGCTCACGTGGTTGATACGATTGATTCACCATCACCATCATGGCCGATTGCGCGTTCAGGAGCCTTGGGGAGCGAGCCAGCACGAGATCGAGCGCCTGTCCTACTGTCGAGCCGTTTGCCAGCTCGATGGTTTCTTTCGATGTCCCCAGCTGTTCGCGCACGAAGGCGAAGTAACGCATCTGAATCGTGATCATGCCTGGTCCAGTCGTTCGATGAGCATGGCCATCCCCTGGCCGGTGCCAATACACAGTGTGGCCAGTCCGTAGCGGCCGCCACTTCGCTCGAGCTCGTGCACCAGCGTGGTCATCATGCGCGCGCCGGTGGCGCCCAGCGGGTGCCCGAGGGCGATTGCCCCGCCGTTGGGATTGACTTTGGCTGGATCGAGGCCAAGTTGGTCGATGCAGGGCAGAGCCTGAGCAGCAAACGCCTCGTTCAGTTCGATGACATCGAGCTCATCGACCGAGATCCCCAGTCTGCCGAGCAGCTTCCGGGTCGCCGCGATCGGACCCAATCCCATGATCGCGGGATCGAGTCCCACCACAGTCGAGCCGAGAATGCGCGCCTTTGCGTGAAGGCCCAACTCCGTTGCTGCCGTCGCGTCTGCTACCAGCACGGCTGCGGCGCCATCGTTGATGCCGCTGGAATTGCCTGCCGTCACGCTGCCGCCCTCTCGGAACACTGGCCGCAGCCGCGCGAGATCTGCTGCAGTGGTGCCGGGTCTGGGATGCTCGTCGATGGAGACGTCGGAGAATCCGTTTTTCGCAGGCACACGAACGGGCACGATCTCTCGCACGAAGCGTCCTTCAGCGATGGCGACTTCGGCGCGTCTCTGGCTTTCAGCCGCGAAGGCATCCTGGGACTCGCGTGAAACGGCGCATCGCTCGGCGACATTCTCGGCCGTTTCTCCCATCGAATAGGGGTGGTGACGAGCGGCCAATTCCGGATTGACGAAACGCCAGCCAAGCGTCGAATCGACCAGCCCCAGGTCTCCCCGCGGGTAGGGAGTACCGGGTTTCAACATCACGTAGGGCGAACGGGTCATGCTCTCGACCCCACCCGCGATGAAGACGGAACCCTCTCTGGCCCGGATCGCCTGCGCCGCCGATGCGATTGCTTGCAACCCCGACGCGCAAAGGCGGTTCACCGTTTGGCCAGGCACTGTCTCCGGCAACCCGGCGATCAACGACGCCATGCGAGCGACGTTTCGATTGTCCTCACCGGCCTGGTTGGTGCAGCCCAGGATGACATCGTCGATCAGATTTGGGTCGACGCCAGTCCGATCGACAATCGCTGAAATGACGAGCGCTGCAAGATCGTCGGGCCGCACAGCAGCCAACGCGCCGCCGTAGCGGCCAATCGGTGTGCGCACGGTATCGACGATGACCGGTGCAGGCGGAAGTGAAGTGTCTCTCATAAGTTGTTATCGTTCCGCGCGGTCGGAGATCGACTGCGAATATGGAAATCGCGACTTTGTGAGAAAGGATAAGGGGAATGCCAGAACGAAATGACTCTCTACCGAAAGGCTATCGTGAGGTGGCGCCGACGATGGACGACATTCCAAGGGCTACCGAGTTCTTCAATCTGGTGGAGATAAGTGAATGGGGCGAACCGGATTTCGACGAAGCCGAAGTCGAGGAAGAATGGAGCGAACTCGAACTGGCGCAGTCGGTTGTTCTTGTCGAGGATGCTGACGGCCAAATCGTCGCCAGCATGACGCTGATCGGTGGCGAGGGCGTGACCTGGGAGGCGTTTGGGTATGTCCACCCCGAGCATCAGGGGCGCGGACTTGGAGGCTGGATCGTCGATTGGTCCGAAACGCGCGCGCTCGACCGCATCTCGTCCGCTCCCGACGGATACCGGGTCGACATCCTGAACTACACCTCGACCATCAACGCGGCTGCCCAGCAGTTGCTTGCCAGCAAAGGCTACGACGTCTTCAAGGTCTTCCGACGCATGCGCATCGACCTCGAGGCGCGCCCGCAGCCTGTCAGTTGGCCCGAGGGGTATTCACTCCGACCCTTCCAGGAGAATCGGGACAAGCACGCATTTTTCGACGCGATCCAGCAAGCCTTCGTCGAGCACTGGTCGGCTTCGCCGCGCACATTCGAGTCGTGGTCGAAATCGTGGTTGGCTGACGGATACGACCCGGACTTGCTCATTCAGCTCGTGCATGGCGACCAGATCGTCGGCACGATCTGCGGCAAACCGACTGGCGAATCGGGATGGATTGGCTATGTCGCCGTGGTCCCCTCGCACCGTCGGCGGGGACTCGCAAAGCTCATGCTGCAGGAGAGTTTCGGTCGATTCTGGGACCGGGGAATCGAGCAGGTCGATCTCGGCGTCGACTCCGAGAATCGCCAAAGCGCGATCGATCTCTATCTCGGGATGGGAATGACCGAGTCGCATAGTTACGAAACCAACCGCAAGATGCTGCGCGACGGGCTCGATTGGCGCGACGAGGCGTAACAGTAATCAGACCGGGCCGATGAGAATGGCGTCGACCAATTCCCCGGCCCGGTAGATCGTCTCCCGAGGGGGAATGACGATCAAGGCGTTGGCCCCGAGGAACGATGCCAATCTCGAAGAACCCTGGGAACCGTTCGCGCTGGCGACGAGCTTGCCGTCAGCATCGACTGTCAGAACCGCCCGCTGATACTCGACCCGGTCGGTCGGCTCAGTATCGGCGCCCAGGGTCACTCGTACAGTTTCCGGTCCTTCGCCCGCTCCGGTCATCTTCCGGATCGCGCTCTTGACGAAGACCTCGAACCCAACGAGCGCGGAAACCGGGTTTCCGGGCAGGCCAAAGATCAGTGTCGGCCCCGCAGTCGCAAAGTTGAGCGGTTTGCCCGGCTTCAGGAAGACGCGCCGAAAATGCACGGTCGCGAGGTCGAGGAGGATCGGCTTTATCAGATCGAGATCACCCATCGACACGCCGCCGCTGGTGAGCACGATGTCGCTGTCGGCGATCAGGCGAACCAGCAGCGGTTCGAGCTCCGACCGCACATCCGGGCGTTTTCCGGCCCAAACGATCTCGGCGCCGATCGATTCGAGCGCGGATCGCAGCATGTAGCGATTCGAGTCGCGGATCTTCCCCAGAGTGAGCGGTTCGCCTGGTTCGAGCAGCTCATCTCCCGTCGAGACGATGGAGACCCTGGGCTTGCGCCGCACGGTGACAGGATCGCCGCCGTATGTCGCGAGCATGCCGATCTCGGCGGGACCGATGCTCGAACCCGCACGCACCAGCAACTGCCCGGCGCGTGCATCAGAGCCGATCTGCCGCACGCTTTCGCCAGGCGCCACAAACTCCTGGTGGATGATCACGCTGTCATCGGCGATTTCGGTGTTTTCGACCTTGACCACCGCATCCGCACCCTTTGGAAGCGGGGCGCCGGTCATGATCTTGATTGCAGTGCCGGGGGTGACTTCGGCATCGATCAAATTGCCGGCCGACTGGACCCCGACGACATCGCGCCAGGGAGACCCATCGTTGGCGATGACGGCGTATCCATCCATCGTCGAAGCGGCAAATGGGGGAAAGTCGGCGCTTGCGACAAAGTCGTTCGCAAGGATCCGTCCCGACGCCTCGATCAGCGGAATCTGCTCTGATGGAAGCAGATGCGTGTGGGAGAGCACTGTTGCCAGCGCCTCACTCGGATGGCGCAATCGGTCGAGCTCGTCTTCGGGTCCCTGAAAGGTCAAGAAATGCACCCATCGATTGTCCGCCATGGGCGGATTTCCCGGATCGGGCCGCATGGTACCATCTCGGTCACCTTCGCGGCGGAGTGGGCAGAGTCCGCTGGACAGACCCGATATAATGACATAATGCAGAGGAGTTTCCTGGGGCTGCCATGGAAGGAAACTCTGCAACGCGCGTAGCAACCATGACGAAGAGCGAACACGCTTCCAGCTCTGACCTTTCGGACGGGCATGCCGATGTCGCGGCGGCCCCGCTCGATGCTGTCGTCGAGCTGGATCCGCAGGTTTCCGAACTGGCGAACGCGTTGCTGGATGAGGTGCGCGCCCAGCACTTCTCGGAAAAGAGCCTCGACACCGTTGCACGCGCCATAGAGTTCGCGGTCGAGCACCATCAGGGGATGGTGCGCCGTTCTGGCGAACCATTCGTGCTGCATCCGCTCGAGGTTGCGCTCATCCTGGCGCGAATCCGCCTCGACTCGGACACGATTGCGGGCGCGCTCCTGCACGATCTGGTCGAAGACACCGATGTCACCTACGACGACATCGAGAAAGAATTCGGGCCCCGCGTCTCCAGCCTTGTCAATGGCGTCACCAAGCTCTCCAAACTGCCTTGGGCGGGCGATGGCGATCAATCGAAGCGGGAAAAGGAAGCGCAGGCCGAAAGCCTGCGCAAAATGTTCCTCGCGATGGTCGACGACATCGGCGTCGTGCTGATCAAGCTCGCCGACCGGCTGCACAACATGCGCACATTGCAGTTCATGCCGCCCGAGAAGCAGCAACGCATCGCCCAGCAGACGATGGAGATCTACGCCCCGCTCGCCAATCGCCTGGGAATCTGGCAGTTCAAGAGCGAGCTGGAAGACCTTTCATTCAAGTTCCTCCTGCCGCATGAATACGAGACGATTCGCAAGGGAATCGAGGCACGCGGCGCGTCCGAGCGAGAGTATGTCGAACGGGTCAAGGAGATCCTCGTCGAGGCGCTCAACGAAGCAGGCATCGAGGCCACGCTCACCAGCCGCACCAAACACATCTATTCGATCTATCGGAAGATGAACCTCAAGCGGCGCACCATCGACGAGATCTATGACCTGATCGGTATTCGCATGGTGGTGGAGGAAAAGCGCGACTGTTACGGCGCTCTGGGTGTCGTGCACGCCATGTGGCACCCCATCCCCGGCGAGTTCGACGACTACATCGCGACCCCAAAGGAGAGCATGTATCAGAGCCTGCATACGGCCGTCATCGGTCCGGAAGGGCATGGGCTCGAAATCCAGATTCGCACCGCCGAGATGCACGAGATCGCCGAGTACGGTGTGGCGGCCCATTGGCGATACAAGGAAGGCCGCAAGTCGGACGCGCGGGTCGAGGCGAAGATTGCCTGGTTGCGCCAGTTGATGGAGTGGCGTGAAGAGGTCAGCGACGCGGAAGAGTTTGTCGAATCGCTCAAGTCCGATGTTTTCAAGGACCAGATCTACGTCTTCACCCCGCGCGGCGACATCATCGAATTGCCAGCCGGGGCGACTCCGCTCGATTTTGCCTATCGCATCCATACCGAGGTCGGGCATCACTGCGTCGGCGCCAAGATCAACGACCGCATGATCCGGCTCGACCACAAGCTCCAGAACGGCGATGTGGTCGAAGTCATGACCAGTAAGTCGAAGGTCGGGCCGAGCCGCGACTGGCTGCAGGAAGACAACGGTTACGTTACGACAGCCGGCGCACGCGAAAAGATCCGTCAGTGGTTCCGCCGCCAGGAGCGCGATGTCAACGTGGAGCAGGGTCGCGAGATTCTGCAGAGCGAGTTGCGCAGGCTGGGGCTCGACTACAAGTTCGCCGATGTGCTCACGCACTTCCCGCGATATACGAAGATCGACGACTTTCTTGCCGCAATCGGGTACGGCGGGATCTCCGCCCAAACAATTGCAACCAAGCTGGGCGAGAATGGCGCCAAGGACGTCGTTTCGGCCACGCCGCATATTCCCAAGCCGAGAGCACCGCAACGGATCGTCGCCGGCGGAGTGGGCGATCTGTTGACCAATTTGGCGGCCTGCTGCCGACCGGTGAATGGTGACGAGATCATTGGGTATGTCACCCGCGGCCGCGGGCTCACGGTTCATCGCGCCGATTGCCCGAACGTCGCCAACATTGTCGACCGGGAGCGCTTGATTCCTGTCGCCTGGGACGAGAAGGGACCCGATCAGTCGTTCCCCGTTCCGATCGTAGTCCGCGCAAACGACCGGGTGGGACTGCTCAAGGACATCTCGACCCTGCTTTCCGACGAGCGCGTCAACATCCTCTACACGCACACGCGCACCCACGACGACCGTGAGGTCACCATCGATATCACCGTCGAAGTTATCGACGTTGGTCAGCTGAGCCGCGTGCTGCACAAGCTCGATGGCATACAGGGTGTTTACGAAGTGCGCCGCGACACGTCGGGCGCGCGCAGTTCGGCAGCATGACCACGCAGCCGGGTGGACAGGTGCTCGCCTTCGGCGAGCTGTTGATCGATTTGATCGCGTCCGGCGGAGCCACGAGCCTGCTCGACGTGGAAGTCCTGTCAGTGCGGCCGGGGGGCGCGCCCGCCAATGTCGCGGTCGCATTGAGGCGGCAGGGAATCGATGCCGGACTCTGCGCGGTGGTCGGTTGCGACCCGTTTGGCGATCGGCTCATTGCGGTGCTCGAGGCCAATGGCGTCGATCGGTCCCGGGTTCGCCAGGACCCGGACTGGGACACGACGCTGGCGCTGGCCTGGAAGGACGCACGGGGCGATGGGCATTTTCGTTTGCTGCGCCAGGCCGATATCCAACTGAATGTCAGCGATGTTGATGCCGCCGGTGTGGACAAACTCGCGGCAATCGTCGTCGGTTCTGTTTCGTTGAGCCGCCAGCCCGCTCGCGCCGCGATCGAGCGGGCGGTCGAACTGGCGCGGGCCTGGAGCGTGCCAGTCTGCTTCGACGTGAACATGCGTCCCACGATCTGGCCAGACAGCGCGACCGCGCGCGCAGCCTGCGAGCGCCCGCTCGCCGCGGCAACCCTGCTCAAGCTCAGTCTCGACGATGCCCGATTCATGCTCGAGCTCGGTCCCAGCGCGAACGCCGACGATGCGTTCGCAGCGCTGGAGGAATATGGCAACCGGTTCGTCGTCTTGACCGACGGCGCGCGGGGCGCCTGGTTCACCAGTCCGACCGGCGACGTCATCTACCTTCCGGCGTTCGAGATCGAAGCCAGGGAACCGACCGGAGCAGGCGACGCCTTCATGGCGGCTGTCATTGCGCGATTGATCGGCAACAACTGGACGAACCTGTCGCCGGAAGACATCCGCTACGCATCGGCGGCAGGTGCCCTGACGACAACCCGCGAGGGCGCGATCGACTCACTTCCGACCGGCAGCGAGATCCAGGAGTTCCTGGCCGCCCACGAGAGTTGATTGCGTGCCGAAACTCTCGGATCCAGTTGCCATTTCCGTCCTTGGATTCTCTGTTCGCTGGTATGCCGTTTTCATCCTGATTGGCATCGTTGCCTCGCTGGTCATCATGCGCTGGTTGGCGCGCGGCCGTGGGCTCGACCCCGACTTCCCGCTCGATGCCGCTCCCTGGGTCATTCTGGCAGCGCTGATCGGCGCGCGTGGTTACTACCTGCTGCTGAAATGGTCGTATTACCTCGAACACCCATCCGAGGCGATCAACGTCAGGCTCGGCGGTTTGACGGTGCATGGCGCCATCGTCGGTGGGGTGATCGCGCTTTGGCTCTACTGCCGCCACCGGGAACAGCGATTCCTGACCTGGGGAGATATCACCGTGGCGGCCCTGCCGGTGGGACAGGCGATTGGCAGGTGGGGCAATTGGGCGAATCAGGAAGCGTTTGGCCGACCGACAGATCTGCCCTGGGCGGTCGAGATCGATCCCGCTCACCGGCCTGAGGCATATGTCAGCTTCTCGACTTTCCATCCCACCTTTCTCTACGAGTCGTTGTGTGATTTGGGTATTGCGCTCGTGCTCATCTGGGTCGTGCGCACGATGCCGAGACATCCATTCTGGCGCGAAGGCGACGCGATCTGGATCTACTGCGTACTCTATGGAGCGGTTCGCTTCGGTATCGAGAGTCTGCGAACCGATAGCCTGACGATTGGTCCCTTCCCAGCCGCGTATTGGCTGAGTTGGGCGTTGATTGCGATAGGAGCTGCAATGTTCATCGGCCGCCGGACGATCTGGCCGGGAATCCGGGTCTCGGAGCTCGATGCCTCCGTGCAGGGAGCAGAGGCGTGACCGAGCCCAAACCATTTGCGTTGCTGATGACCGCGCATGTCGCGATGCTTGGAAAGCAGGGACTGATCGACGATGCCGCCGTTGCGGTGATCTCGGGTGTGGTCGACCGCATCGGTTCCGGCTCCTTCGATCTCGACGATCCGCGCTCCCTGTTAGTTGAGTTCGATGCGCGTGTGGACGCGCAGTCTCCTCCCGGGTTCGCCGGCGCCAGCCAGGTAGGTCGGGGGGGCAACGAGCTGCTGGCAGCATACGCGCGCGTGGTGCTGCGTGACCGGTTGCTTTCGTTGGCCGACCAGCTTGGCCAGGCGCGTGAAGACGTGATCGATCTGGCGCTCCAGCACGTCGTCACCATCATGCCGATTTATCAGCAGGGTATGGCCGCACAACCATCCACCCTGGCGCATTTCCTGGGCGGGGTCATCGGTCCCTTCGATCGCGCGCAGGCGAAACTCCAGCAGGCGTTCGCGTTGGTGAATCAGTCGCCGCTTGGCGCGGGAGCGCTGGCCTCGACCGGCCTGCCAATCGACCGTGAGGTTGTGGCCGCGAACGCTGGTTTCGATGGAGTCATCGAGAACACCTTCGACGCTGTAGCCGCTGTCGATCATCTCGCAGCGGTCGTCGAGACAGTGCGGGCAGTCGCGCGGCCAGTGTCCCGCCTCATGCGTGAGATCGCGACGCTGCACCGAACCGACCCGGCGTCATTGATCGTGCACGACGCGTCGCCCAGCGTGCGCAGCGAGCTGCCGCAGCATCGGGTCATTCCGGCATTCGACGAGCTCGCGCGCCTGGACATCGACCTGGTGGCAGTGCTCGACACGCTCGATCGCTGGATCGAAGATGCCGCCATGGAGCCACTTGCCGAGCTTGCGGTTCCGCTCGGCCGGTTTGCGTTGGCCTTCGACCTGGCTGATGCGTTGATCGAGCGATTCCTGGTGTTCCTGAATCGCGAAATCGCCTTCAACCGCGCCTATCTCGCAAACCGCGCGAACCGGAATCACACCACCGTTGTCGAGCTTGCCGACTATCTCATGCTGGAGGAGCAGATTCCTCCGGCACAGGCCAAAGCGATGGCTGGCCGGGTGATGAGTCAGCTGAGTGAGGAAAGCATCGAAACGAGCGGCATCACCAGCGCGATGATCGATTCTGCCGGGATGCTCGTCGTTGGGCGGGAATTGGGCGTCGAATTCGAATCGATCAGCAAGTACCTTGCGCCCCGCCGATTCATCGAGCGTCGGGCTGGCTTGGGAGGACCGGCGCCGATGGCGACACGCGCATGGTTGGCCAGGGAGAAGGAGCTTCTTGCCGCCGACCGGACGTGGACCGCCGAACGTCGCGCAGCATTGACCGAGGTCGAGTCGGCGATGGCCGCATTGGGTAGTGAGGGGGATTAGGGTCCGGGCCCTGGGGCAGACGGGTACGAGCGGCTGGTTGGACTTTAAGTTCGTCGCCGTCGGGCGCCACGTATACTTCTCGTTCGCAAGGTTTTCGCTTTCGTCGCATGAGGTAACTCCCATTCCCCACACCAGCAGAACGACCGGTCAGCCAATCGAACATGCCCTCCTGGTCGCCGTCGACAAATACGGCGAAACCTGGAATGTGCAGGACTCGCTGGAGGAGCTGGCGAGACTCGCGGAGACGGTCGATGTCGAAGTCATCGGAGCAATCACGCAAAAGCTGAGCCATCCGATCGCCGGCACGTATGTGGGCAAAGGCAAGCTGGAAGAGATCAAGGCAGAACGGGAAGCGCTCGGCTACGATCTCATCATCTTCAATGACGAACTTACCCCGTCCCAGCAACGCAATCTGGAGAAAGCGCTCGATGTCAAGATCATCGACCGCACCGCCCTCATCCTCGACGTCTTCGCCAAGCGCGCGCAGACACACGAAGGTCGTCTCCAGGTCGAGCTGGCGCAGCTCGAATACCGACTGCCTCGATTGACCGGTATGTGGACGCACCTTTCGCGACAGGCGGTCGGTGGCGTCGGTCTTCGAGGACCGGGTGAAACCCAGCTGGAATCGGACCGCCGGGAACTCGGCAAGCGCATTGCCTTTATCAAGGGGCAACTGGCCGATGTGCACCGCCATCGCCAGATCTATCGCGATCACCGGCGCAATCAGCAGATGGCAGTGGTGGCGCTGGTTGGCTACACCAATGCGGGCAAGAGCACGCTGCTCAACCGGTTGACGGATGCCGGTGTGTTGGCCGAGGACAAGCTTTTCGCGACGCTCGATCCCACCACACGGCGGATCGAGCTGCCTGGCGGCCGGGCCGTGCTGATGACCGACACGGTCGGTTTCATCAACAATCTGCCGACCATGCTCATCGCGGCCTTTCGCGCCACTCTGGAAGAGATCAACGAGGCAACCCTGCTGGTGCACGTTGTCGATGTCACGCACCCGAATGCGGTCGAGCAGTTTGCCACCGTCAACGAGGTCCTCGAGGAGCTCGGCGCGGATGGCAAGCCAACTGTGATTGCGCTCAACAAGGCAGACCAGATCGATTCAGTTTCTGACGAAGATCTGGCTCGCCTCCGTGAAGCGATCGGCAACGAATGGCCGGTGGTGACGATTTCCGGAGCCACGGGCTTCGGCGTGGAAGCGCTTCTGGGAGAGGTCGAGCTCGGTCTCGAGGCAGAGCAACGTTTCGTCGATGTCGAGCTGGTTGTGCCGTTTGCCCGGCACGATCTGGTCGACCGATTTCACAGCACCGGACGGGTGGAGACGACCGACTACGATGAACGCGGAACGGTGCTCGTTGGCAAGTTGCCAGAGGCGCTTCTCTCGCTGTTCGAGCCCTACCTGACGGTACTCGACGTCGAAGGGGCAAGCATGGAAGTGGACGTCGAAGCTCGTGACGCCGTTGCCTAGCGGATTCGTAGACTAGTGCCGACTGAATGCACTGGCAGGCTCGCACTCGGGAGTCATCGTGAGCGCTGAATCGCCCAAGACCATCTCGTATCGGGACGCGGGAGTCGATATCGACCGCGCTGCCAGGAGTCTTGGCGCCATTGCCGGTTTTGCCCGCGCAACGGCGGGCGCAGGAACCGCGGGGGATATCGGTCACTTCGGCGGTGTTTTTCGGCTCCCTGCTGGTGAGGACCGCTTGCTCATCGCCAGCGCGGATGGCATTGGCACCAAGATCAAGTTGGCGTTCTCGATTGGCGGTTGGGCGCACAAGCGGGTCGGCGGAGACCTGGTCAACCACTGTGTCAACGACATACTCGCCTGTGGCGCGCGCCCTCTCTTTTTTCTCGACTATGTCGCGATGGGACGACTCGATTCCGGCGCGCTGGAGGGACTCGTCGAGGGAATGGCGGAGGCGTGTGCTGCCAATGGAGCGGCGTTGATCGGTGGAGAAACCGCCGAAATGCCCGGCCTGTATGCTGTTGGCGAGTACGACGCGGCCGGATTCATCGTGGGCGAAGTTGCGCCGGACGACTTCATCGATGGATCTCGTATTCGGCCGGGAGATGCCCTGATCGGTTTGCCATCCTCTGGGCTCCATACCAATGGCTACAGTCTGGCCCGATTGATCGTTGGTTTGACTGGAGAGAATGATCTGGAACAGCTGTCGCGACCGCTTCCCGGCGGATCAGGCGAGTCGATCGGCGACGCGTTGCTGGCGCCGCACCTCAGCTACTTTTCCGAGGTCTACCCATTGCTTCGCTCGGAACAGATTCTTGGCATCGCGCATATCACCGGGGGCGGGTTGATCGACAATGTGCCGCGCATGTTGCCCAACGGTGTCGCAGCGCATCTCGATCAGCGGTGCTGGGCCGTGAATCCGATATTCGCGTATCTTGTCGAGACCGGGCGTGTCGAGCCGCGCGAGCAATACCGAACCTTCAACATGGGGATCGGCATGGTGCTGGCGGTGCGTCCTGCGTCCGTCGATGATGTGCTCGCTGCGATTCCGGGAGCGGTTGTCATCGGTGAGACGATCGCGAGCGACGGACCACAGGTTGTTATCGAGCATACGAAGCATGGGACGGTGAGCTGACGATGGCGATGATCGACCTCGACAACAAGCAGATCGTGGCCAAGATCGTGGTCTACGGTCCCGGGCAGAGTGGGAAGACAACATTTTTGCGGGCCGTGCACGATCTCATCCCGGAGAAGCAGCGCAATGCCCTCACATCGATCGAAAACGATAGCGGCCGCACGGTGCTTTTCGACAATCTGCCGATCGACGCCGGAAAGGTGGGCGACTACCGAGTGCGGTTTCAGCTCTATTCCGTGGCAGGTAATGAAGGCAGCGAGGATGCCCGCAACGCGGTGCTTTCCGGTGCGGACGGAGTGGTGTTTCTGGCAGACGCGCAGCCAGATCGTTTGGCCGAGAATGCCGAGAGCCTGGACGAGCTCCTGGCCGCGCTCGCCCGTCTGCAGAAATCGCCCGGCGCGTTTCCGCTCGTGATCCAGTACAACAAGGTGGACCTCGTCGACGAGTCGTCGCTCGTGGAAACTCGGCAGGCGCTCAACGCGGATGGATACCCGGAGACCTTTTCGTCAGCGCTCAACAAACGCGGCGTTGTCGACTCGCTGCAAACGATCACGAAGCTGGTCGCGCAGTCACTTTAGCCGATTCGCGTTTCAGACGATGATGTGCTCCTCGGCGTAGAAGCCTTGCGTCTGTTCCACCGTCTGAAAATTCACCGCGTCCGCGATGGCGGCCTGTAACTCGGGCGATAGCTCGGCGGCGCGCCAGGACGCTTCATCATCGAACTGGGCGAAGGCAATCGCGTCGAACGCAGGCGCCGATCCGTCGTATGACGTCATTGGATAGCAGCGATAGGCGCGGATACCCGGCGTTGCGGCGGTGAGGGGGGTGTGCTCGTCGATCCAGTATCGGGCGAACTCCTCTTGCGTCATGTCGGCGCGTTTCTTGACCAGCCAGACAACCGTGAACATCGCGCTACTCCTCACCAGTCAGGAAGGTTGGTTCGAGGTACTTCGGATTTGGGTGTTCGTAGAATCCCTTGCCCGTCTTTTCACCAAGTTCGCCAGCCGCAATCATGCGAGCGAGTGTTGCCGACGGCGTATCGGTCGGGTCCTGCGAAACGAGCTGGTAGCTGGTTTCGATGTCCGAGACGACATCGAGGCCGACCATATCCATGATCCCGAACGGTGCGTACTGCGTTTGGAAGAACATCATCCACAGTCGGTCGACATCCTCGGGAGACGCTACTCCTGCGTCGACCACCGCCAACGATTCCCGCTTGACCGCTCGCCAGATGCGGTTGATGATGAAACCCTTGCTTTCACCGTTGACGATCGCAGTGACAAGGCCAAGCGAGACTCCGAGGTCACGCGCGGTCTGTATTGTCTCGTCGCTCGTTGCGCCGCAACTCATCAGCTCGAGCATCGAGCGCACCCAGATTGGCGCGAAGAAGTGCATGTTCAACAGACGTTCGGGTCGTTCCACCGCGGGGGCAATCAACGACGAGGGGATCGATGACGAGTTCGTTCCCAGAATGGCGTCTGTCATGCGCGACAGATCGGAAAAGACTGCCCGCTTGACCTCGATCTCTTCTCGCACCGCCTCGATCACGAGCTGCGCGCCGTCGACCGCCTCCGCCATCGACCCCGCAGTCGTGAGCCTTCCCAGTCCGGACGCCACTTCGGTTGTTCCGAGCCCCCGCTGGGCGCCAATGTTTGGCAAGATTTCGCTCTCGGCTCGGTCCATTCCGCGCTCGAGGGCGGTGTCCAGCGCGTCCCACAGCGACACGGTATATCCGGAGATCGCCGCGAGCGACGCGATCTGCGCGCCCATCGTCCCCGCTCCGATAACCGCAACCTTGCCAATCTGATTCATTCCAACCCTCCGGAAGTCCGCGTTGTTCCGTTTCGGCAGTATAGAGGCGGCTTGCGGCTGAGATTTGAGCGTGATAGGGTGAAGTGGGTAGATCCGGAACGACTGCCCGGCGAAGAATCACGCTTGCATCTCTGCATGCCGGCGCTGGCTATGGGAGTGGAACATAATGGCTTCGTTCGTGCATGAGTCCGATTCGCTTCTGAATCGGCGACTTCTCCTCAAGCGATTTGGAATCGCCGCGCTTGCCTTCGCGGCACTCTCTGGTCCCGCGCGCGTTTTCGCCCAGGGCGAGGATGGGAGCGATTCGACCGGTGGCGACGGCGTTGGCGGTGACGGACAAGGTGGTTCCGGCAGCGGTGGTTCGAGCACTGGCGGCTCGGGCACCGGTGGCGACGGAGCCGGCGGCAGCGCGGGTTCCGGAGGCACCGATGGCGGCAGCACCTCAGGCGGTGGCAACACCGGAGGTGATGGTGGGGGAGCAACTGGCGGCTCGGCCACCGGCGGTGACGGAACTGGCGCCAATGGCGGCACAGCGAACGCTGGCAACGGCGTTGGCGGTGGCGGCGGAGCCGGAGGCAACGGCGGGAACGGCGGTAGCGCGGTTTCCGGCGACGCGGTTGGCGGTAATGGCGGCAACAGCATTGGCGGCTCCAACAGCGGCGGGAGTGGCGGTAGCGGCGGCGGATCGTCGGCGGGCGGTGGAACCGGCGGCGGGTCCACGTCGGGAGGCGGTTCGAGCTCATCTGGAACAGGTGGTTCGTCCGTGAGCGCTGCAGGTTCTGGCGGAAGCGGCGATCCCGAAGTGGTCACCACCACTATCAGCGTGGAGGCAGCGGAGCCCTCGTTGCGGGCCGAAGCCGACCTGCTCTGGTCGAGTATCGTCCCCTTCTAGACACAACACGATTGACGATTCGACGAGGCCCCAATCCGGGGCCTCGTTTTCGTTGCTGCTTGGTTTGGCTATGCGTTCGGGATGACACCAAGCGCGGCGATCTGCTCGCTGGTGTATCCGGCAACCGCAAGAGGGGCAATGACATCTTCTGCCAGGTCGGGGAGATAGCAAACGATGAGGTCCCCCACGCCTGACGGCTCGATCGAGAACTCACCCAGGGCAGCCGGAATCACACAGGAGGTGGCCCGATCGAGTCGCAGGCTACCGCCGGAGTAGTGAAGCTCGACAGCATCGCCTACGCACGAGATGGTCAGGCATCGATCGGGATGAGCGGATTCGCGATGGGTTTCCCGCAGTGACCAACGCTCGAGTGCAAAGTACGGCCCAGCGCAGCAGTAGCGATAGCGGTTCTGGCCGCGCTCGATCGTCAGGCCAGGATTCGGAACGGGACGATAATCGCGCTTGAGCTCCGCCAGCGTCTGCGCAATGTTGGCATCCCACTGTTCCTCCGGGTATTGATTCCCGAGCAGGTCGATTGGCATGACATTCTGCGCCAGATCCGAGGTTTGCTGGATCTCGAAGATAAGCGTGTTCGGTCCAAACGAGTGCAGAACACCACCCGGAACATAGACCGTGTCTCCCGGCGCGATCGGATACTCATACATGACGCCAGCATAGTCTTGCCGCTTGAACGCTTCGACGAGTTCGTCGTTGGTTGCGCCGTCCTTGATACCTGCCAGAATCGTCGCGTTCGGATCGGCCCAGAGGATGTGCCAGGCTTCGCTCTTGCCGTTTGGCTCGGCGTAGACCGCCGCGGCGGTTTCATCATCAGCATGCAGATGCACTGGCAGCATGTTCGACGCATCGAGGAACTTCGCAAGCAATGGGAAGTGCGGACCGCTCCACCCTTGTCCGACGATTTCTTCCGGATACTGCATCACGACATCGTGAAACGGCTGGCCCGCGAGCGATCCGTTGAGAATCGTCGCCCGTGCGTCTTTCTGATCGCTGATCTCCCAGGTTTCAGCCACGATTCCCTCGGGCACGCCGGTCTTGCCGAGCATGTCGGGAATCAGGCGTTCACCAAAGGTGTAGGTGCGAACGTGAAACGACAGCTGCAGTGGATACCACTTCACAGGATGATGCTCCTTGGTCCGAATCCGCTGTGCGCCCAGCGGACGTTGACGTCAGAATAGCGGACCAACACGTGAGACGAGGAGGTTCGATGAACGAGGTCGTTCTGGGATTGGATTCCAGCACACAGTCCACCAAGGCGGTGGCGGTCGATCTGGCGACTGGACAGATCGTGGCCGAGGGACGGGCGCCGCATTCTGGCCGCGACACCCAGTGGCCTGGCGACTGGTGGGAAGCGCTGCGCATCGCGGTCGAACCGATCGTCGCCGAGGGATGGCCGGTGGTCGGCATCTCTGTGGCGGGGCAGCAGCATGGATTTGTCGCGGCCGATGCAGCGGGCACACCGCTTCGTCCGGCGCCGCTTTGGAACAATACCGATGCCGCATCCGACGCTGAACGCCTGAACCAGGAAGCAAACTTCGCCGCCGAAACAGGCACCCGGCTGGTGGCCTCGGTCACGATCGCCAAGGTTGCGCATCTCGCCCGCACGGAACCTGAGGCGCTGAGCGCGATCGAGGCGATTTGCCTGCCGCACGACTGGCTGACCTGGAGGCTGACCGGCAACCTTGTCTCTGATCGTGGCGAGGCATCGGGATCGGGTTGGTGGAGCCCCATCTCCGAAACTCCCAGGCGGCAGTTGCTGGCGCTGGCAGCGGGCGAATCGTTCGCATCGCGGGTGCGTATCCCTGAGGTGCTCGGTCCCAACGAATCCGCGGGGCACCTGACGCGAGAAGCAGCGGCGTTCCTGGGTTTGCGGCCCGGAATTCCGGTGGGAGCAGGCACAGGGGACAACATGGGCGCGGCGCTCGGGATCGGCGCGGCGCCAGGCCATGTGGTTGTCAGTCTTGGCACCAGCGGCACGGTCTACTCGGTGTGGGACGAGCCAACTGCCGACCCAACCGGGGAAGTTTGCGGGTTTGCCGATGCGACCGGGCGGTTCCTGCCGCTCGCGTGCATGCTCAATTGCACCCGGGTCGTCGAGGATGTCGCCCGGCTGACGCAAACTCCGTTGATCGAAGCGCTCGACCGCGCAAGGGAGATCGAACCGGGCGCGAACGGGTTGCTCCTGATGCCGTATCTCGGCGGCGAGCGGACTCCCAACCTGCCACATGCAACCGGTTCGCTGCTGGGGGTCGGTACGTCGAACCTGAATCCGGCACTGCTGGCCCGAGCGGCAGTCGATGGCGTCGCGGCCGGGTTGGCGTACTGCCTGGCCGCTCTGCGTCGGCTCGATATCGATGCTCCGGAGATCGTGTTGGTGGGCGGTGGTTCGGCGCATGCCACGTGGCAGCAAGCAATTGCCGACGCGACCGGACTTCCCGTGCGGGTGCTCGGAGGCAAGGAACATGTCGCGCTGGGCGCTGCGATCCAGGCCGCTTCGGTCGCGACCGGCGTGCCGGTTGTCGAGCTTTCTGAGCGATGGCGGCCGGAAGTGGTTGCGAATGCCGTTCCACGGGCCGGTCTCGGTGACCGCTTCCGCATGGCCGAGCGTCAGGCGCTGATCGATGCCAAGCGGGCGCGGGCGGCAATTGCGCCCAGCGCGTGAATATCGTCGCGCAACGCCAGGTAGGCTCGCCGGAAGATCGGATGCAACGCTCGATAGATCTCCGCTGATCGCGAATTGGGTTCGACTCGTGGCCCATTGCGCGCCGATCGATGCGAACCGCTTTCCAGGTCGTACCAGCCGACTGCTGTTCCCGCCACAATGGCGGCGCCCATGGCGGATCCTTCCGACTCCACCAGAGGGTCGACCGGCAAGTCGAAAATGTCCGCGACGATCTGTGTCCAGACGCGACTGCGCGCCCCCCCACCGGCGAGCACGATGCGTTCCGGCGACCCGCCGAGCTCTCGGAGAACCTGGAAGGCATCCAGGAGCGCGAACACCGAGCCCTCCATGACCGATCGCGTCAGTTCCGCCTGCCCATGATTCGCCGTGAGCCCTATGAACTCGCCGGTCGCGTCGGGGTCCATGTGCGGGGTGCGCTCTCCGTTCAGGTAGGGAAGAAAGATGAGTCCTTCCGAACCCGGCGGAATCGGATCGACCAAGGTGTCGATCTCATCCATGCCCGCCGCCATGATCTCGTCTCGCAGCCAGCGCAGCGCCCGTCCAGACGCGAGTGTTGCCCCCATTTGATACCAGCCCGGAAGTCCCGAACCCGGTTCTGCCAGGCTGCACCAGGTGTGGATACGTCCCCTGGGATCGACAACGGGCAACTCGGCCGGAAGGATCGCCTGCGAACCGGTGCTGATCGTGAGCAGCAGGGTGTCGCTCGCAGTTGCGCCCGCTGCCAGTGCCGCAAGTGGAGCATCCGCACCCCCACCAGCGACAGGCGTCCCAATTGGTAAGCCGAGCGCGGCTGCGGCCTCGGCAGTCAACTCGCCGGTCATCGCTGTCGATGGAAGAACGACTGGTAGACGCGAGATATCGATGCCGACTGCGCGCACCACCTCCGGCGACCACGCTCGCTGTCGAACGTCGAAGAGAAGCGTGCTGGAGGCGTCGCTGGGTTCGGTCGCATACCGGCCAACAAGTCGAAACCGAAGATAGTCCGCCGGCAGCAGCACGACCGCGGTCTGTGCGAGCGCGGCGGGTTCATGTTCGGAGAGCCAGGCGAGGGTTGCGGCCTGGAAACCGGTCGCGACCGGGCTTCCGCAACGTTCGATCAAGGGTTCAGCGCCAACCACTTCGGTGAGGCGCCGTACCTGTTCGGCGCTCCGACGATCCTCCCAGATGATCGCGGGTCGGACGGGCGTCCCTGCTTCATCCAACAGCACCGTTCCGTGCATCTGTCCACTCAAGCTGATGGCAACGATCTCGACGTTGCCAGCCACCTGACAAGCCTGCCGAACTGCTTCGACCGTGGCGTGCCACCATTCATCGGGATGTTGTTCCGCCCACCCTTCGTGCGGTCGATAGACGAGATACTGGGCAGATGACTTGCCCAGCACCGTGCAGTGTTCGTCGACGACCAACGCCTTGACCGATCCGGTGCCGAGATCGATTGCGAGCACGGCCGGCCTGGTCATGCTGCGTCCTCGTCGACCACTTGCGCGTAGATCAAATGGTTGAGCGGTTTGAGCGTGGCATACAGCTGCTTGTAGACGGTTTGGTAGAACTCCTCGTAGAACTCGGCCGCGGCTGGATCGGGTTCGATCGTTGTGCTTTCCAACTCGATGGTGGATTGCACCTCGGCGGCGTCACGATAGATGCCTGCCGCCAGTCCTCCGAGCAAGGCGCTGCCCAGCGCGGTGGCTTCATGGATGGCCATCACATGATGCGGTCGATTGGTCACCGAAGCCTTGATCTGCAAGAGCAGGTCGTTGCGCGCGCTGCCGCCGATCACCGTGAAGTCGGGGAGCACTTTGGAACCGGCAAAGGCAACCAGTGGTTCGACCGAGAATCGCGCTTCGTAGGCCAGGCCCTCGTAGACGGCGCGCACCAACGCGCCCTGATCGATGTCAGTCGTCAGTCCCAGGAACGCTCCTCGCGAGCGGCCATCGATGTTCGGTGGTCCGCCGAGCCGAAGGTGGGGAAGAAACGTGACCCCATTGCTTCCGGCAGGAACCGACCCTGCTTCGCCAGAAAGCGCCATCCGGTCTTCGCGGCCGGTGATGCTGCGGATCCAGTCGATGGAGGCGCCAGAGGTGTACAACCCGCCGAAGCCGTAGTACTTGCCAGCGACAACATGTGCGCCTTGCGTGTAGCCCGCTCGGCCAAAGTCCTGATCCCAGATAGGGGCATCGAGCGCCACGAAGAGCGCCTCGGCCGTGCCCATCGAATCGAGCACTGCGCTGTGTTGCGTGACTCCCGCGGCAAACGCGCCGCAGACATGGTCGTGGCCGCCCAGGCCGATAACCGTGCCCTCCCTCAGTCCGGTGGCACTGGCTCCGTCCTTGCCGACGACCCCAATCGCAGTGCCCGCTGGCATGACTGGTGAGAGAATCGCCGGGTCGATTCCGACTCGTTCGACGAGATCGGTATCCCAGGTCAATCGCTGCAAATCGAAGGCCAGGGTGCGGGCAGCTTGCGAGTAGTCGCTGGCGGGCGCTCCGCCGAGCCGCCACGCGATGTAGCTGTCGGCCATCAGCCAGCCCCGGGTGCGGCGCCAGGCGTCTGGCTCGTTCTCCTTCAACCAAAGCAATTTGCAGAGGGTGAAGATCGGCTGCAGCGCCAAACCGGACCGCTCGAAGAGCCGCTGTTCCCCGACGGTTTCCAGTAACCAGTCCGCTTGCGGGATCGTGCGCCGGTCGAACCATGCGATCACGTCGTAGGTTGGTCTGCCGTTGGCATCGACCGGCACGCCGGCCTCCGCAAAGCTCGCGACCGCAACCGATTTGATCCGCGCAGGGTCGCTGATCTGCGAGACCACGCTTCTGACCGCAGCAGCAACCGCGCCCCAAAGCTCATCGGGTTCGAAGTAGGCCCAGAGCGGACGCGGGTAGTGCGTTGTGGTTGGCTGGGATGCAGTCGCCACCATGCGGCCGCGCGTGTCGTACGCGACGGCCTTCGTGGATGTGGTTCCCAGGTCGATTCCAAGAATCAGGTCGTCATCGCCAGTCGTTCCAACCAACCCGGAGCCACCTCGATTGTCGGCCAAACACTACGCTGGCTATTCTCCCACAGCACCGCGCGGAGATTCGAAGAGCCGCGTCGAGAACATCATCGAACGAATACTGTACGTACAGCAAAGTGTGGGTTAGGATGTTCGTGAATGCCCCTGATTTGCCCTGGGGCAAGATCATTTCTGGCAGTCGGAGGGGTGTTTGGATGCAACCTGGAGCAACCGGACTATTCGATCCCAGGCAGATGGCTGAGACAGCAAAGGAGTTGCTCGACCTTTGGTGGCTCTGGCTCGTGCGTGGGGCATTGGCCATCATCTTCGGCATTGCGGCCTGGGCATGGCCTGGACTGACGCTGACAACGCTCATCTGGATCATGGGCGCCTACATTGTCATCGATGGTGTGATCAGCATCATCGGTTGTTTCCGGCACGGCGATCTGAGTTGGGGGCGCCGCATCCTGCTGCTCGTCTGGGGCGTCATACAGGTCATTGCAGGCATCGTGCTGTGGATCGCCCCCGGACTTGGCGCGGTTACCTTGATGGTGGTCTTCGGTGTTTGGGCGATGCTGACCGGCATGTTCTTGCTGGTCGGCGCCTTTACCCGCGATGGCAGTCTCATGAGCCCTTGGCTGCAAGGGCTTATTGGTGTCCTGGGGATCCTGGTCGGCATCTATCTGGTGATCGAGCCGGGCCGCGGGGCACTCGCCACCATCTGGGCCATCGGCGTGACTGCCATTGCCTATGGCATTTTCCTCATCATCGCGGCGTTCAGAATCCGCTCGCTCCGCAACCAGGTGGAAGATCGTCTGGCGGCCACTCCCGGACGGTGACAACCGTCTCGAACACTGCTCTCTCCAAGGACCCGGACGCTCGTCCGGGTCCGTTTCGTATGGGCGTCATCATTCACCTGCAGTTCGAAGAAACCTGGAAGCGCAGCGACGCGTCTTATTGCCAGTGAAGACGACGGTATTTATACTGTCGGCTCGTCATGCGAGAAATCGGCGTACGTACGCGGGTATTCAGCGTGATGTTGGTCTTTTGGTAGTCGATTCAGGGATCCGCAATGCCGTTCTCGACCAGTCGCCCGTGCACGGCTAGACGCATGTTTGTCGTTCTGCTTGTTGCGCTCATCGCGATGGGCGCGCTGCCGCTTTCGCCGGTTTCCGCCCAGACGGATCCTCCCAAGAGCCCGCCGATCGAGCCGGTCGATCCGTGCAAACCGGTTTCCTCGAGCACCAGCGGCGGGGATCGCTACATCGTGTCCGCCGAAGCGGTCAATTTGCGCAGCGGTCCGAGCATCGACTGCGGAATCGTTGCCGAGCTCGAACGCGAAACCGAATTGACGCTGGTCGGCGAGTTCGTCGTGGATGACGAATTCACCTGGGCTCCTGTCGAGACGGCATCCGGTGCGGGATATGTGGTGCTCCAGAACATTCAGCTGGTACCCGACAGCGCGACCTGCGATCGGAGCGTGAAGATCGAAGGCGCGAAGGAGAATGGCTTTACGTCGGGATCGGTCAACCTGCGAACCGGACCGGGGCTCGGCTGCGCGGTGATTACGACGCTCAATGCCGGAACGCCGGTAGAGGTGCATGGGAACGCCATCCAGCGAGATGGCGAAGCCTGGCTCTCCGTGTCGACCCCGCTCGGAAACGGGTACCTCGTGCAAGACGGGTATGCGCCCCCGGGTAGCTGGGACCAACCTGAGGCCGTGGCAGTGTTGATGTATCACGACATCGGTGACAACAACAACCGCTATGTCGTGGCGCCCTGGCAACTGGAGCAGCAGTTGATTTGGCTGCGCGACAATGGCTACACGTCGATCACCCCGCGCGAGTTGGCTGCTCATCTCGATACCGGCGCTCCCCTGCCACCGCGGCCGGTGATTCTGTCCGTCGATGACGGGTGGGCATCGGCGCGTATCTTCCGGGATCTGCTGACCGCTTACGGCTTCAGAGGCACCTACATGCTGCCAAGCTACGCGGAACTCACTCCGGAGGAGATCTATGATCTCAATCAGTCTGGGGAGGTCTGCGGTCACTCCGTGAGCCACCCATTCCTCGATCAGATGAGCTGGGAAGCACAGTGGTACGAGATCGCAGAGAACAAGGCGTGGCTCGATTCGATCACCGGAACCTCGACCACGTGCTTTGCCTATCCCTTTGGCGCATTCAATGAGGCTACTACTCAGATCGTGATCG
This sequence comes from Thermomicrobiales bacterium, assembly GCA_041390825.1. Lineage (NCBI taxonomy): Bacteria > Pseudomonadati > Thermomicrobiota > Thermomicrobia > Thermomicrobiales > Thermomicrobiales bacterium. Next base: position 116,533 of record JAWKPF010000007.1, on the reverse strand, counting down.
ATGCCGGGTACTCGCTGGCCTTCCACGCCTGGGACGGGGTCCAGTACTTCGACTATCTGGACCGATGGCATATCACGCGCATCGAAGTCTCGGGCGAATGGGATCTTGGTCTGTTTGCTTCGGTCGTTTCGTTCTAGCCGCCGAAGCGAATCCGGGTAGACAGCGGACAATAGTTTCCAGTGCGCTGACAGAAGCCTTGCGGGTGCAGGTGACGACGCCTATACTGGTGACACCTCGCCATTTCCCTGCGTACGTACGCATGTTGCTGGTGTTGCTTGGCTGAGCAGCGCGAACTGGTCGAGGTCATCGGATGTCTTCTCCCCACTCGTATTCCCTGCGGTTTCGGAGCCTGATTCTCGCATCGATCCTGTTGTCACTGAGCGGAACGTGGAGCGAAGTCCGCGCGGAAAACCCGTCCAGTGGATCGATCGGTCCGACGTCGACCAAGGCCTCGATCTGCGCGCCGAATCTCGCGCCATCCTCGGACGGAGAGCGATATGTCGTTTCGGTTCCTGAACTAAACCTGCGTTCGGGTCCCAGTACCGATTGCGACATCCTCGCCGAGCTGGACCGCAACACGGCTGTCTATTCGATCGGTGAGGAAATCGAAGACGATGAGTATGTCTGGGTCCCGGTTTCCACCGACGCTGGCGTTGGGTTCGTCATTCGCGAAAGCATTCAGTCGGTCCTGGACGGTTCCACTTGTGGCGAATCGGCGGCGGTGGGAGATCGGGTTGAATCCGGATTCGCAGCGGATGTCGTCAATTTGCGGAGTGGTCCGGGACTGGGTTGCTCGGTCATCACCGAACTGAATGCAGGAACACCAGTAACCATCGTCGGTCTGGCCGTCGAGGTCGATGGTGAAACCTGGCTGCCGGTATCGACCCCGTCAGGAGATGGCTATATCTACCAGGATGGCTATGCTCCGCCGGGCTCCTGGGTGCAGCCGGCGGCGGTGGCCGTGTTGATGTACCACGATATTGGCGACTACATCGACCGCTATCGGGTCGCTCCCTGGCAACTCGAAGAGCAACTCATCTGGCTACGCGACAATGGATACAGCTCGATCACGCCTCGTGATCTCATCGCGAACATCGACTACGGCACCCCCTTGCCAGCACGTCCGGTCATTCTTTCGGTCGATGATGGTTGGGGTTCCGTGCGGGTGTTTCGCGACCTGCTCGCGGCGTACGGATTCGAGGGAACCTACTTCCTCCCGAGCTACGCGCAGCTGGCCCCGGAAGAGATTTGGGAACTGAACCAGTACGGAGAGGTCTGTGGGCATTCGGTGAGCCACCAGTTCCTGGATCAGCTCAGCTGGGATGCGCAGTGGTACGAGGTCGCTGCGAACAAGGAGTGGCTGGACAGCATCCTGGGGACATCCACGACCTGCTTTGCCTATCCGTTTGGCTCCTATGGCGCCGCCACCACGGATATCGTGGCGAGCGCCGGCTATCAGATCGCCTTCGACGCAACGTACGGGGTTCAGTATTTCGATGGATCGCTCAACCGCTGGCATGTCGAGCGCATCGAGATCTCTGGCTTCCTCGATCTTCCGACCTTTGCCAGCATGGTCTCGTATTGATCTGCACCGGTCTACCTTGCTGGTGGCGGCATCAGCGAACGCGTGTACAGGTCCCGTTGCGTGTCGATCCCGATGGCTTCGTTGATTGCGTCCCAATCGTCCGCGGCCGCAGAGAGCACATCGCGCGATGTGCTGTCATCACCACCGAGGTAGGGGGTAGTCCGGTCATCGAGCGCCTGCAGGTAGCGCCGCGTTTCCGCGATACGAAGAGCGGGAAGCTGCACTGGTGACGCGTACGTATCGTGAATCGCTTGCAGCCATTCGGTCGTGATCCGAGTAGGCCAACCTCGATCGCCGAGAGCGGCAGCAAGGGCGTCGACGTCGTCGGCGCTGGCCGGAGCAGGAGTGACTCCGCTGGAGCTATCCGAGACGAGCTCGAACTGTGCTTCATGTTGTGCGAGGGTGCGGAGGAAATCGGTGACCTCTTCGGCGTCGGACGCATCCGCACCGGTCATCGTCACTCCGCCCCATGACGCGCCGGTGACATTGCCGGCCCGCGCGATCGTCCCGTCTGAACTCGCCACGCCCGGAAGCATGGCAACGCCCAGTACATCGACATTCGCGGCGCGATCGATCGCATAGGGAAGCAGATCGGCCGAGCCGATGACATAGGTAAGATCGCCTGCAAGGAAGGCGTTCCAGAGATCGCCGGTCGAACCGGAGCGGAGTTCGGGCGGCATCGTTTGGCTGAGGCGACGGTACTGCTCGAGGGCTCGCTGGTGCGCGGCGGAACCGATCGCTGGCGTCATCGTCTCGGGATCGAACCAGAACTCGTCAGGCTGTTCCTCAGCCAGCACAAAGGCCGCTGAGAAGGAAGCAAGGTGATCGACGACCTGTTGGGCATGCGATGTCGGTGTCCCGACTCCGCCGAGACCCATCTTGGTCAGGGCCTCACCTTGTTCGATCAAGGCGTCCCATGTCTGTGCCGGCTCGAAGCCGTGCGCATCGAGGAGATCGCGGCGGAAGAAGAGCAAATCGCAATCATGATCGAGATCGGTGGCGATCCATTCCCCGCCAAAGCTGCGCAACTGGGCGATCGGCGCCGGTATGGGTGTGGGTGGCGGCATCGCAGGGCGAATGAACGAATCACGCACCAGATCGGGAATGAGCCAATTTGGGACGATCGCCCCTGCAAATCGATCTGATCCTGAGCGCGCGTCCTCCAGCAGTGAGGCCGCTGCCGGTTCGGCGGGCACTACCGAGAGAAGAAGATCTGAGCCCTGGTTGCCCATTGCCCACTGATCGCGCAGTTCCTGGAGCCTCGAGACGAAGGCAAGATCTGGTGTCTGGATGCGAACAGGGATGGGGGGCGATGGCGCGCCCTTGGCAGCATGGTCGAGGCGAGCAAGTCCGGCAACAGATGCAACGGCGCCGGTTAGCAACCGGCGCCGATCGATTGACACTGAACTGCGCGCGAACGACAACCGGTTACCCCTTCACGGCTCCCAACGAGAGTCCGCGAACGATATACCGCTGAATGAGCAGCGACGCAAGCACCGGGATGGCCATCATGGCGATCATGCGTGTTCCGACGAACTGGAAATCCACCCCGCGTGTCTGTTCGGCTCCAACAAGCATGACCGACATGGGGCGGGCCTTGTCTTGCGTTGTGGAGAACGCGAAGAGGAACTCGTTCCAACTGAACGCCATCGCCAGAATCCAGGCCACCACGATGCCTGGCGCCACCAATGGCACCGCCATCCGCCAAAAGATCTCGAATCGGCTGGCGCCGTCGACCTGCGCGGCTTCTTCCAGCTCGCGCGGAATCTCACGGAACATCTGGGTCAGGATGATGACCGGAAAAATAAGATTGAACGTGGCGTTCAAAATGATCAGTCCCCAAACGGTGTCGAGCAGATTGAGCTCGCGCATGATGAGGAAGAAGGGGGTCACGAAGATGATGGGGGGCAGAATGCGCTGGGAGAGAAACCAGGTCGTCAGGCTGCCGTTCTTGGGTCGCACAAAGTCGAACCGGGCGATGCCATAGGCTGCCAGCGTTCCGAGAACCAGGGAGACCGTGGCTGCGCCGAACGAGATGAGCACGCTGTTCATGAGCGCGCGCCGGACTTCGCGCTGGCTCCACATTTCGCGCCATGGATCGAGCGTGGGCTCGAAGGTCAACCAGGGTAGCCAGTGATTGCCATAGTTGTCCGATGGATGCTTGATGGAGTTGATGAACGCCCAGTAGAAGGGGAAGAGCGACCAAAAGAGGACAATGGCAAGCAGCACCCAGACGAAGAGATGTCCGAAGCGCTCCGAAAAGCTGCGGTGCTTGTGGCCGGTGGTGCTGGCGGGTATCGTCGCGGACGCCATTAGCGCTCCTCCTCATACACACCGCGAATGCGGCCCCAGAGCACGGTGATCAAGATGGAAACGATGAGCAAAAGCAGGAATGACTGCGCCGCTGCATCGCCGTAGTTGAAGTTCTTTCGCGCGGTACGGTAGGTGAGATAGCTGTAGTACTCGGTTGCCCTGCCTGGCCCTCCCACGGTCATGGATGCGGCAATGTCGAACACCTTGAACGCATCGATGGTGCGCAAGAAGAGGATTAGCCAGAGAATCGGGGCCATGAGCGGCAGCGTGATCGTGCGGAACGACTGCCAGCTACGGGCTCCGTCGACCTGGGCCGCTTCCTGGATATCGATCGGGAGGCCTTGTAGTCCGGCAAGCGCGATCACGAACACAAATGGGGTCCAGAGCCACACATCCGCGATGATGGTCGAGATCTTCGACCAGAACGGATTCGAGAGCCAGGGAACGCCTGCGAAACCCAACGATCGAATCAACGCGTTGACCGGGCCACCTTCTTCGTAAAAGATCGTGCGTCCGAGATAGCCAATGCCCACAGGGGCGGCGAAAATGGGTAACAGGATGACGGCGCGATAGATGCCCCTGCCGCGGAGCTCGCGGTTCATCAGGAGCGCCAACCCGAAGCCGAGAATCATTTCGATCGTGACCGCGATCACTACGAAGAATGTGGTGATCTCGAACGCATTGTCGACTGGATCCCGCAGGAGTCCAGGCAGCGCCACGAAAATGAACACAGGGATGCAGAAAATCGCGAACAAGGAAATCGCCTTGTGCGCGTTGTCCCTGGTGAATGAGTGGTCGTCGAACCAGCCAGCAATCATGACAATCGCGAAGACGATTGCCGCCGCGATTGCCGCTGCAATGAGACCGTTCCAGATCGGCGTCCAGATCCATTCGCGCTCGAAGAGACGGCGATAGTTCTCCCATCCCACGAACCGGCTCACCAGCCCGTTTCGGAACTGATAGCGGCTGATCGTGATGGCGTAGGCCAGTGGGAACGCCGTCAGGAGCAGCAGCCACGCAACCGCCGGGAGAACGAAGAGCCACTTGGCGTAGTCGTTGCCCAGAAGCCGTTGTTCGCGATTGATGAAGAGCGTGATCCATGGAATGACCGCCGCAATGGCAAAGCAGATCAGTGCGCCAATCAGGCCTGGGCCGAGCTTGGATGCATCCTCGTCGACCAACGTGAGGTTTCGGTGAGTGAAGAGCGGAAACGCCATTGCCAGCAGAGCGCCGAAGGTGACACCCAGGCAGTGCACGATGCGCTCGGAATGCGGCAAGAGGAGCGCCGCCAGGATGGCGACGATGGCGCCAAACCACGAAAGCGTGAGCACCCAACCGTCACCCTTGAAGGTGAACTTGTTGCTCACCTCTTTGAGTGTGAGCGTGGATCCGTCCACCAGCTCGACCGCTGCAAGCGTGTATGCCAGCGCTCCGCCAATGACAATGGCGGCCACGGTCAAGAGGCGCGGAATCCAATATCGCGCGCCGCTGCCGTACAGAGATTTGTCTGCTGAGCGCAGCGGCGCCTCCCGGATCTCGGAATCAGCACCGAGCGGAATACTCTGGTTCACCATTGTTCACGGCCTTTGGCGATCTCGCGTGAGTCGATAGGGAACTGGGAGGGCGGCACTGCCGCCCTCCCTTGGGTTCGATCGAATTTCGACCGTGGATCTAGAGACCCAACGACGCCTTGTAGACCTCGAGCTGCAGATCGACGCCGAGACGATCGTTGATATCGCGGAAGTCGGTGGCGAGATTCGCCATGGCTTCCTCTGCGCTGCCAACCTGGCCAGTCACGAACTCGGAGAGCCGGATATCCAGGGCATTCCAGTACTCGGCCGTGCCAGGGATTCGCAGGTACGGCAGTTGGTTCGGGTTCTGGAAGGTGTCGTAGTACGCGCGGGTGTACTGGATCGCATCGGCTTCGGAGAAGCCTTGCGCGACGTAGTCGGCCAGCACACCGGTGCCGCCCTCGACCGCTTCCGGTGGCATCTGGGACATGCGGCCCGGGTCGACGCCATCGGATCCGCGAGTGGCGTAGAACTGCTGCTTCGGCTCGGTGGCCAGGAGCGCGAGCAGGTAGTACACCGCTTCAGGCGACTCCGAACCGCTCATGATCACGCCGGACCAGCTGCCGCCGGTCGTATTGCCCACCAGGTTCGGGGCCTCGGTCTCGTACGACTCGCCCGTGAGCGGGTTGGTGTACTTGAGCGTGCCAGGGAGCTGGGCGGTACCCACGTTGCCGTTCACCGGCGCGTTTTGCTCGACCGCGAGGGGAAGGACGTCGCCCCAGCTGAACGTGAAGACGGCGTTCCCTTGCAGGAAGTGATCCCACGCTTCACCGAGCGCCCATCCAGCCTGTGCTTCGGGCCCAAGATCGAAGAGCTTCTTGATCATGTTGGCCGCTTCGACGTGGCCGGCGCTCTCGACGAGCGGATCCATGGTCTCTGGATCGAACCAGTAGAGCACCGGGTTTTCGGGGCCGATGACATAGGGGGCCGACAGCGACATGTAGTGGAACATGCCCTGGCCGCCCACCTTCAGGTGCATGGAGATACCGTCGATGCCGGTGTCCTTGAAGTACGTCGCGATCTCATAGAGCTCGTCCCAAGTTGCCGGAACCGTCAGGTCCTTGCCTGTGAGCTCCTTGTAGGCCGCCATGTGATCCGGGTCCTCGAGCAGATCGCGCCGGTAATACAGCGTCTGGCCGTCCGCGTCGTAGGGAACCACGTACTTCTTGCCGTCGTACATGCGCAGCGCGCGCATGCCGGAGAACTCATCGTCGAAGTTGAACTGCGGGAACCCCGCAGCGGTGTCGTCGTAGTAGTCGTCATAGGAACGGACGAAGTTGCCGGCAACCAGGTCGCCGAGCCACCACATGCCGATGATCGAGCCGTCGATCGAGTTCGTTCCGGTGGCGGCATCTTCGAGCAGCTTCGCGAACGCCGTTTCGATCGGGTCAGCGACGATGTTGAGCTTGGCCCCGGTGGCGGATTCGTACTCCTCGCGGACTTCGTCCAGCGGCACCTTCACCGACGCATCGATCACCTGGATGGTGATCTCCTGACCGGCGAACATCGTTCCGTCGCCCTCGGCGACGACTGGCGGTGCGGTTGGAGCGTCTTGCGCACCAATGCTGGCCGCTCGCAAGAACATTCCGGCCGCAGACGCCGAAATGCCGAGCGCCGCTGCGCGACCCAGGAATTCGCGGCGGGAAAGCTGGCCGCGCACAAGCGCGCGGTACAACTCATGAACAGTCGTCTGGGACACTGAGATACCTCCTCGTACTCGGTGCTCCCGGCATCACGCCGGGGTGGCCTCGCCGGATCCGCGCGGATCCTTGCCGTGCAAGGCACGGAGCAGAACTCCCAAAGGTTGTCGGGGCGACGCTTCCATGCGTCACCAATCAAGCGAGTCGATCAACCTCCTCGCAATTGCGGATCAGATTCGTCTTTGGGAGATCGGTTTGCGCGGATGGCGAGTGTGATGCGACGGAGATGCCTTGCCTGAACAACTCGGATATCTCCATCGAAACCGACCGTTCCTCGATGTATACAAGCGAGTCATCGCATCTCTGGGCCGCACATGCACGCGAAGGAATGGCGATGTCGCTTGTTCGTTGGCATCATAGGCAGTGCCCGGCGATGCCGTCAACCTCGACCTGCACAAATGTGATTTGGGCGCGCCTCAGGAATTGGGCATCTGGCCCGATCTGCGGATTGATCTGGGTTGCTGCAGCACTGCAGGATCGAACCCGACGAGCGACGACTGGGAGCCGGATGATTGGGCGTAGCGCTCGACCTGCGTCGCGCCGCCCCGTCGCAATATGACCTCTGCCGCCTCGACGCGAGCCTGGGCGAAGACAAGAACGATCGGTCGGTCGAGCGCCGCCAGGCGAGTGACGGCCTCCTGGTCCAACCCGGCACGTCTGAGACGATCATGCGTGCGCCCGCGCTCGGGCCGGATGACCTGGGCGTTGTGGCCGAACCCTTCACGGTGGATCAGGGAGAGCACGTCTGAAAGCCGGTCTTCGGCGATCGCCGCTGCCGCGGAGTCGATGTTCGTTGGGTTCACGGTGAAAAGACTCCATGTCGGTCATCGTGTGACATGGAGTCATCATACGGCAGGGGCGCTACGACCGAACAGGTGAGGAGGGTCAGGCGATAGGGAGAATCGCCTTTGCGACCGTGAAATAGATGATGAGTCCGGTCGTGTCCACCAGACAACTGATGAATGGCGCTGACACCACAGCAGGGTCGACCCGGAGCCTGTTCAGCACGATTGGAAGAATCGAGCCGACCGTTGCCGCCCAAAGCCCAATCGAAAAGACCGTGATCGCCACCACCATGCCCACCTGTGCGTCGGCGCCATTCGTCATGAGCGCTCGAACGAACATGAGGACGGCCATGGTCAAGCCGAGCATCAATCCGGTGGAGGCTTCCTTGAGCAGCACGCGAATCGTGTGTTGCGGTCCGATTTCACCAATTGCCAACGCGCGAACGATGGTGGTGACGGTCTGCGAACCAATGTTTCCGCCGGTGCCAATGAGGATCGGGATGAAGAAACTCAGGACGGTCATGTCCGCGAGGAGTGAGTCGTACCGGCTGATGATGGAAACCGTCAGGAACTGCGCCATGAACAACACGAAGAGCCAGACGATTCGCTTGCGGTAGAGGAGGCGAGCGGGCGCGCGCAGATACGGCTCAGACAGCGGAGCCGAACCGCCGATCCGCTCGATGTCCTCGGTGACTTCCCGTTCGAGCACCTCGGTGATGTCGTCGACTGTGATGATGCCGAGAATCCGGTTTTCCGCGTCGACGACGGGAAGCGCGAGCAAGTCGTGTTCCGTGAGGATGCGGGCGGCAGCTTCCTGATCTTCACTCGCCTGGACGGTAATGGGGCGGGTGAACATCAGATCGCGCACGAGCGCATCCTGATTGGTGAGCACGAGGCGATGCAACGAGAGGACCCCGAGCAAATGGTCCTCGGAGTCGGTCACGTAAACATAGTTCACGGTCTCTGCGTTCTCGGCGACCTTGCGAAGCGCGGCGATCGCCTGGTCGGCGCGCAAAGTTGGCGCGATCGAAACGAACGCGGGGGTCATCAGTCCACCGGCAGTGTCCGGGGGATAGGCCAGCAGTTCCCGGAGCTCGGCGGCTTCCTCCGGCTCCATCTGCACGAGGATGACGTCGCTGTGTTCTGGTTCGAGCTCGCCAAAGATATCGGTGGCGTCGTCTGGATCGAGCTCTTCCAGCACATCAGCGGCATCGGGCGCCGGAATCTGCTCCAGTACGTCGGCCGCATGCTCGTCATCGAGCCGGACGATCAGCTCGGCGAACTCTTCGTCGCCTACGAGGTCAAAGAGCGCGCTCGTTTCGGAAGCGTCGAGCGCTTCAAAAATCGCCTCGGCGTCCTGATCGTCGACCCGATCGGCAAGCAGAACAGCACTGTCCCGGTCTCCGGAGGCCAACGCCTCGCGGAGCCGTGCGACAGTGTGTTCAGGGGAAAGCTCGGTCTCGTCCGGCGCCTGCCGGGGATCCAATGGGTGCGTCCTGAGCTAGGCTAGAACAATGCGAGATGCGCTTTTCGCAAAGCAGGGCGAATCCATCGGCTCTTGCCCTGGGGGAGTTCTTTCTTCTGCGGCTCGGTCTGTGGCGCCTCAGGCTGCGCAGCAGCCTGAACTGGCTCGCGCTGCACCACAAGCGCGACCGCGCGCACCACGGGCTGATTCTCGCCGTCGGCGATGTGATATCGCATGGACTTCTGCATGAAGTACCGTCCTTTCTGGTTCCAGAAACGAATATCGTCCTGGACCGCCCCCGGACTCTCCGGGGCGAACGGCACAAAATTTCAGATCAGGAAGATCGAAATCAGTGGGCTCGCATGCTCCGGGAGGCCGGGCTAGCAGGTCCAGGCTTTGTAGAACTGCCGGCGTCCAACGCCGCTCCCTTCACTGAGCCGAATGCAGACTGGGGGCGCGAAATGCGCGTCTGCATGACACGACCGCCAGCATGGCGGCCGAACTGAAGTCTAGTCGGTGCTTGTTGATTCCGTCAATTAATTGGGGCAGTAGATGAGAGCGAGAATCTGACCGCGCTCCCAAGTTCAGTCGAGCTCGGAAGCGTCCGTGGTCGGGTCTGGCCGGCGAATCGCCATCTCCACGACATGAAGTGGATCGCCATTGGGCGGGATGAACTCCGTGTGGGCGCCCGTGCGCTGAAAACCAACCTTCTTGTAGGCGGAAATTGCTCTCGGGTTGTGTCGAAAGACCTCCAGCTGCACCTCTTCGAGGCCCAGGGTCTCGAAAGCCTCGGCGATCACGAGCCGTGTGGCTTCGCTGCCGTAACCTCGATCCCACGCCCACTTCTCACCGATCACGATCCGGAAGAGCGCCGCGTTCGGATACTCCGATCCTGCGTCGGTAAGGGCGCTCGACCCGATGAGCGTCTCGCCGTCGATCGTATGGATCGCGAAGCAGTATCCCCGCAGAGAGAGCGGCATGATGATGGTGTCAAAGTACCCGCGTGACTGACGGTCGGATAGAGGAGCCAGATCATGCCGGAGGAGATAGGCGATCTCGGGGTCGGCGTACCAGCGTTGGAACGCAGCCCGGTTTGCGGTCACATGGCGGCGGAGCTGGACCTGTTCCCCCTCCCGCACCAGCGCGCCAAGGGTCGGTTGCGTGACGAGTGGGCCCTGTTCTTCGGCTTGTCCACGCCGGAAGAGCGAGCGCAGCCCGGTCCGCTTATTCTCTGGTGAATTGGCGGGTGATGTCATGACGAACCGCTAGAAATCCTGCGTTCCGACCAGTTATCCCCCGATCGCTGGAGCGGACGCCGAGCGCCAGCTAGTGTAGCGTGCGGTCAGGAACAGTGTCGGGTTCTCTCGTTGCCGGGAGCGATGACTCGATCTGCGTCACCTGGGAGCGGGGAAACAGTGGCACGCGGCGATAAGATGCCGGGTGCAAGGGGGTGCCGACGCCCATCCGGCCAGCGAAGATGGGCCTGAACCGATCATGTGGAACCACCGGCCCACCAACCCGTTCGATGGAAACACTGTCCAGACGAGAACCGCGGTCGGAATTGGCCGACCGCGGTCTGAAAGGCGATGAAGGGAGATCCGGGGCTAGTAGTCGGAATATCTCGGCTGCTGCTGGCCCCGCATCGTCTGGAAACAGTCCCGGCAGTAAACCGGTTTGTCCGTGCGCGGCAGGAATGGAACTTCCGTCTGCCGCCCGCAATTGGAACAAACGGCCGGATAGAGCTGTCGCGGGCCAGATGAGTAGCCGCTTCCTCCGTCGCCGCCGTTGCCACCATATCCGCTGTTGTCATATCCGCCGCCCGAGGCGTTGCGATCCGCTTTCCGTTTTGCGCGGCACGACTGGCACCGCATAGGCGGCGAGAACCCACGCTCTGCGTAGAACGCTTGCTCTCCCGCTGTGAACACAAACTGCTGTCCGCAATCGCGGCAGGTGAGTGTTTGATCACTCATTCCGCCAGAACTCTCCTACCGTGGCGATCCACGACTGATGGAAAAAGAACGCATGCGACGTTTCCGGCGAATCGAATCGGAAAAGGCTCGCCGAAAGGGCGTCTCCCACTCCTGGCACATTCGTTTGGATGCGTCGTCATTCTCTTATCGTATTGATCAGGAAAAGTCAACAAGTACGGAGCATTTCACGAATCATTGGACCGGAATTACCCCTTTTGGGCTATCTGGCGGGGGATCCTGGGGCATTGGAGCGAATCGAACCGGGGAGACATGCTTCGAGGAAGCGTTCGCTATTCCACTGATGAAGGTGAATCGGCAGATGAGCGACAAGCCTGTGTTAGGATGCTGGTCGTTTCTCTGTGCCGATCGCGCTGTCACCGGACGGGACGGTCAGGATTCGGCAGCGAACTGAGCGCGAGGTGCGTGACCAGGCATGAATGTTCACGAGTACCAGGCAGCAGACGTGCTGGCGTCCTATGGGATTCCAGTCAATGCCGGAGCAGTGGCAGCATCCCCCGGTGAGGCGAGAGCAATCGCGGAACGACTGGGGTCGGCTGTTGCTGTCAAAGCCCAGGTCCACACCGGTGGCCGTGGCAAAGCCGGCGGCATCAAGCTGGCAAAGTCGCCAGCCGAAGCCGAGGATGCCGCTGGGAAGATTCTTGGCATGGACATCAATGGACACACCGTCCTCAAGGTGCTCGTCGTGCCCGCGGTCGATATCCAGCGGGAGATCTATCTGGGTGTCATTCTCGACCGGGCGCGGCGTCAGATCTCATTGATGGCGAGCGCTGAGGGCGGCGTCGATATCGAGACTGTCGCGAGGGAGACGCCCGAAAAGATCGTCCGGGTGTTGGCCGATCCGTATCTCGGATTGCAGGCCTGGCAAGCACGCGAGGTTGGATTCGCGCTCGGTCTGGACGCCAAGCAGGTCGGTCAGTTTGCCGATATCGCGCTCAAGCTCTTCGAGGCATTCGTCGAGACCGATGCCACGCTTGCGGAGATCAATCCGCTCATCGTGACCGGCGCGGGTCAGGTTATGGCCCTCGACTCCAAGATGAGCTTCGACGACAACGCCCTTTTCCGCCACGCGGACATCGCAGAACTTCGCGACCTTGCGGAAGAAGAGCCAACCGAGATCGACGCCAAGGCGTCCGGCATCTCGTTCGTGAAACTCACCGGCAATATTGGCTGCATCGTCAATGGCGCCGGTTTGGCGATGGCGACCATGGACGCAGTCAAGCTGAGCGGTGGCGAACCCGCCAACTTCCTCGATGTTGGTGGCGGAGCGTCCGCCGATCAGGTGGCGAAGGCGTTTACGCTCGTCACCGCGGATCCGGCGGTGGAAGCCATTCTCATCAACATCTTCGGCGGTATCACCCGTGGCGATGTCGTGGCTCAAGGGATCCGAGAGGCGCTCGACCGAGTGACGGTCGAGGTGCCGATCGTGGTGCGCCTTTCCGGAACGAACGCGACCGAAGGACAAGCCATCCTGGCCGCAGCCGGAATAGCCGCGGTGGATTCGATGGATGAGGCCGCCCGGAAGGTGGTCGAGTCGGTCAGCCAGGCGGCCTGACGAGTCGTTCTCCAGACGAACAGGAGTAAGCGTTGAGCATTCTCGTCAATTCCGACTCTCGAATCCTGGTGCAGGGTATGACGGGCAAGGAAGGCTCGTTTCACACCACGCAGATGATCGAATATGGCTCGCCTATCGTCGGTGGCGTTACGCCAGGCGGGAAAGGCAAGAGCGTTGCCGGCGCGCCAGTGTTCGATACGGTCGCCGACGCGGTCGCCGAAGTGCAGCCGAATGTCTCGATCATCTTCGTTCCCGCCAAGTTCGCGCCGGATGCGATCTACGAGGCGGCAGACAATGGAATCCCGTTCATCATCTGCATCACCGAAGGCATTCCCATTCTCGACATGGTGCCGGTCTATCGGCATGTCAGGGATCGGGGTTTGCGTTTGCTCGGGCCGAACTGTCCTGGTGTGATCACACCAGGCGAAGCCAAGGTCGGCATCATGCCCGGATTCATTCACAAGAAGGGCCCCATCGGACTTGTATCGCGATCCGGCACCTTGACCTATGAGGTCGTGGACGCCCTGACGAAAGCCGGATTGGGCCAGTCGACCGCGGTCGGAATCGGTGGCGACCCGATCATTGGCACCTCGTTCATCGACACCCTGGCGCTCTTCGAGGCAGATCCGGAAACCGAAGCAATCGTGATGATCGGCGAGATCGGCGGCACCGACGAGGAGGAAGCCGCTGCCTACATTGCCGAGCACGTAACCAAGCCAGTCGTGGGATTCATTGCTGGGCGCACAGCGCCTCCAGGCAAGCGCATGGGGCACGCGGGCGCGATCATCTCGGGTGGGAGCGGCACTGCCGACGGCAAGATTGCTGCATTGAATGCAGCGGGCGTGAACGTCGCGGTGCGGCCATCAGAGGTTCCGGAACTGATTCGCGCAGCGCGTTAGCTTCAATCGATCCAACTGCAAACGCCCGGCGCGAAAAACCGCGCCGGGCGTTTTGATTTCACGGAAAATTCAGAAAACCATCAGTCTCACTTCAGTGCCGAACTTCAAACTCAACTCATTGAATGTGTGAGGTGCCGTTCTGTTGAGCGCGCGAAGGGTCGCGCCGCGAGAAGTTGCCGGCAGACATCAGGCATCGAGGGAGTAATGATGGATTTTCTTCACGACCGATCTACACGAGCAGCGCGCACTGGCTGGTCGCCCAAGCGAGTGCTCGCTGCCGGAATCTTGACCTTTGGATTGGCATTTGGTGTTGGCGCAGCCGGCACGATTCAGTCGATGGTGCAACCGGCTCAGGTGGCTGCCCAGGATGGAGCCACCGCGCAGCAGCGCAGCGTTGCTGATGTGTATGCCGAGGTCAATCCTGCTGTCGTTACGATCACGACCTTCGTCGATGCGTCCACGTTGCAGCAGGCGCAAGGACAGCAGCAGTTCCCGGGTATGCCGGGCGATGGTCAGCTGCCCGGTGAGGGTCAGCTGCCGGGTCAAGAGCAAGCTCCTGAAACAGACGACACCACTGGCAGTCTCGTCGAGTATGCCGCGGGCTCAGGGTTCATCGTTTCTGACGAAGGCTACGTGGTGACCAACAATCATGTGGTCGAAGGAGCGACCGCGTTCGAAGTTCGCTACGCGGATGGCGCCGTGAGAAATGCGACTCTGGTCGGTGCAGATCCGTTCCAGGACGTTGCCGTGCTCAAGATCGATCTCAGCGATGGCTCGAGTGTGCCTGGAACTGTTGCCTGGGGCGATTCTGCCGCGATGCGCCCTGGCGATGAAGTTGTCGCGATCGGCACTCCCTATGGCGAGTTCAACAACACCGTCAGCGATGGCATGATCGGCGCAGTCGACGGCGATCTCAACTCAGGAGGCGGCTACAGCCTGCCGAATCTGATCCAGCACGATGCGGCCATCTACCCTGGCAACTCTGGCGGACCGCTGCTGAACATGGAGGGCGAGGTCATCGGCATCAATGTCGCCAAGGCATATGGCGATGTCAACAGCTCCTCCGACGAGGGGTTCAACTTCGCGATCGAATCCAACGCTGCCAAGGTCATCGTGGATGAGATCATCCAGACCGGGAGCTACGCCCGTCCATATCTCGGCATCCAGGCCCAGGCAACACAACAAGGTGTTCAGGTGATGGAGATCGAGGCCGGCGGCCCTGCCTCGAGCGGTGGTTTGCAGGTCGGAGACATCATCGTCGGTGTCAATGGCGACGCTGAATCCGATCCGAGCGAAGCACTCGACACCATTCTCTTCGAGAAGAAGCCCGGCGACACGGTCACACTCGATGTGATCCGCAACGGGCAGTCCACAACGGTCGAAGTCACGCTCGGTGAGCGTCCGACCGCACTTCCTCAATAGGAGTCAATCGGGGCGGTTCCGCCTGACCGCCCCGACCAGCTCAAGCAACTCTGGCGCGGGAGGTGCCCCCGGTCGAACGATCGATCACCACCCGCGTCAGGTTGCGACAGTTGCACAAATCGACAGCCTGCGATAATCAACAGATTGGTGTAACCATGGCAAACACGCTGGAAATGGAACGGCTGATGACAGACACTCCAAACGGGGTGCGGCCAGTGCGGGTGTTGGTGGTGGAGGATGATCCCGGTGTAGCGAGTTTGCTGCGCCGTGGACTGGCATTCGAGGGCTACGAGGTTTCGCATGTTTCCGATGGGGGACAAGCGCTCGTGGCGATCCGAAACCAGGCTCCCGATCTCTTGATCCTCGATGTCATGCTTCCGGTACTGAGCGGGATCGAGGTCGCCAAGCGGATTCGCACCGCGGAGGCGCAGAGCGGCAGCAAGTCGTTGCCGATCCTGATGCTCACCGCACGAGACGGGGTACCCGACCGTATCGCTGGTCTCGATGCCGGCGCGGACGACTATCTCGTCAAGCCGTTTTCGCTCGATGAGCTCATGGCTCGTTTGCGGGCACTCCTTCGGCGAGGCGCCACGTCAGCAGACGACCGGCCCTACGAAGTGCTTTCGTTCGACGATATCCAGGTCGACCTCGGCACGCGCATCGCCACCCGCGGCTCGCGTGAGCTCCGCCTGACACCGAGAGAGTTCGATCTGTTGGTCTATTTCTTGCGAAATCCAAACTTCGTGCTCACCCGTGCCCAAATCATGCAGCGCGTCTGGGGTGACGATTTTTGGGGTGACTCGAACGTGCTGGAAGTCTTCGTTGCGAACCTGCGCAAGATGCTCGAAGCGGACGGTGAGTCTCGCGTGATCCAGACCGTGCGCGGGGTTGGCTATGTGATGCGCAAGTCCCCGGCATGACGGCAGGGCGCACCAGGTTCTTTCGGTCGATTCGCTTTCGGCTGACGGCTTGGTACGCCATCATTCTGTTCATCATCATCCTGCTCCTGGGGGCTGGGGTTGCGAAAGTGCTGGAGCGCGAACTCCGGCAAGATGTCGACGACCGGCTGCGCGCCACCGCAGTGGAGATGCTCGACCAGTTCAGATTCTCCATGGAGTTCGGCGGTCAGAACACCGTTCTTTACTCACAGTCCCCTGCGGTCTTTTCCTTCCCCAGCCAACTGATCCAGCTCGTCGACCTCGACGGCGGAATCATTTACTCCACTGACAACCTGGGGCAGCGCCGCCTTCCGACCATTCCTGCAGCGGACGGTCAGGATGCCTCCATCCGGTTCGACAACGCCGAGGTGGATGGCGCGACGCTGCGAGTGTTGACGTATCCCATCTATCTCCCGAATCGTGGTGTCATCGGCGCCATCAACGTGGCCGAGCCGCTCATCCAGATCGACTCGATGCTTTCAGATCTCCGTCGCCAGTTCCTCGCTGCGGCGCTGGCGGGGGCATTGCTCGCTGCGCTTGCGGGCTGGTTTCTGGCGGGACGCGCGCTCAAGCCGGTCGACCAGATGGTCAATCGCGCCCAGCAGATTGCCGACAGTCAAACGCAACGATTGGCGCTCGATCAACGCCTCGATGTGCCGCCCACGGAGGACGAGCTCGCCCGGCTGGCAACCACCTTCAATCATGTTCTCGGCAAGATGGAGGAATCGCTCTCCACGCAACGTCAGTTCGTGGCTGACGCATCGCACGAGCTCCGTACGCCGTTGACCGCTATCAGGGGGAATGTCGATCTGCTGGAGATGCAGCTTCGCCGTGGCAATGCCGCTGATGAGGAGATCGAGCAAACGATCCAGGATCTGAAACGTGAAAGCGGTCGCATGTCCCGTTTGACGGACGACCTCCTTACGCTGGCGCGGTCGGAAGCTCCGGGCGGTCTCGCGATCCAGTGCGGGCCTGTCGATCTCTCGGACGTTGCCAAGGACGTCGTTCGCACGGTACTTGCATCAGGCGCCCAGCCGGAGCTTTCGATCGAGGGTGACGAGCATGTGGTGGTGACCGGCGATCGAGATCGACTGGAACAGGTCATGCTCATCCTTTGCGACAACGCACGGCGATACACCCCGGCCGATGGCACGGTGACGCTGCGTGTCTCTGGCGGTCCAGCCGGCGCGCGGTTTTCCGTCATCGATACGGGCAGCGGCATCTCCGAAGAGGATCAGCAGCGTATCTTCACTCGCTTTTTCCGGGCTGATGCATCGCGCGAGCGTGCCAGCGGGGGCACCGGACTGGGGCTTGCGATCGCAAAGGCCATTGTGACCGCCCACGGCGGAGAAATCGTGGTCGCGAGCGAGTTGGGCGCTGGTTCGACGTTTACGGTGCTTCTGCCTTATGGCGGAACCTGTGAGGGAAACGCCTAGATGCGATACGCCCGGATGATGATGCGATCGGTGTACTCGGCGCCAGTCCAGACGCCCCCGCAGGTGATGAGCGTCAGCGCTTCATAGCCCACATCGTTGATGATCGTTTGCGGATCCACGGTGCGGGGAACGACCTCGATCGCGCCGACCACATAGGTCGCGCCAGCTCCATCGGCTCCAGTCAGGTAGATCTTGTCCCCTGGCTGCAGCCATCCAAGGTCCCAGAACACCACTGGGCCGTATCCCCACCAGTCGCGGTGTCCGGCGATGACGGTGTTGGTCCATTCCCCGGGGCGTGAGAAGGACTGGTACCACCCGGCTTTCCAGGGATCGACCGGGTTGGTCATCACGCCGTCCTGGACCGTCGTGATTTCGATCTGCGCGTCGACCTTGATTTTCGGAATCTGGAGACGCACCGGATCGAACGGTTCATCCTGGTTGGGGACGACTCCATCCCCGGTAAATGTCACGAAGCGCGACGGGTCGAAGAGCGGCAGATTGCCACGATCGGCCGGACCGGTCGGAAGATCGAGCTGAAGTGCAAGCTCGAGACCGACTTCGGCCAGCGTAGCTCCGTTGGTTCCGAGATCGATACGTCCGAACTCGAACCATTGCGAACGCAGTCGTCCATTCCGATACGCTGCGCTGATCGGCTCGCCCAACAGCACGCTCCCGTCCCATTGCTCCCAGTAGGGCAACAGCTCGGCGTCGACGGCAAGCAGCTGCCTCGAGCCGGTCTGGTTCGTTGTGGCGGTCGATTCCTCGGTCGGGATGCCCTGCACCGTGCGAGCACCGGGCGCTCTTCGACCCTCGATCAGCTTGGGATCGCCTTGCAAGATGCTGAGCAGCTCGGCTCCGCTTCGGGTGCGGCTGATAGCATCGTTTGCCTTGTGGACCAGCACTCCGTACTGGAACACCTGCGCCGCCCGGCCGTCGAACTCGACCACATCGGTCACTGGGAGTCCGAGCAGGCGCTCGCCATCGTTTTCGACCCAATAGCGAAGAAATGGGTCGGAAAGAATGTGCCCAGTCGATTCGACGTAGAACTGAGCCGGCGGCGAGGAAGCCGCACCGCTCCCAACCCCGAGCCCTGCCGTGACCAAGAGCACGGCGAGTACGAAGCGAGCGAGGCGAATCGAGTTGGGATGCGGCGCCTCATGCGGGGAATGAGGTTGCGCGTCCAAAATAGCGCCGGACCTCCGGTAGTGACGAGACTAGAGGTACTTCCAGATCAGAAATGCACCGAGGGCGCCAAGCCCGAAGACGATGGCGCCCGGAGCGAGAAAGCCCAGAAACGACGCCATGCTGAATCCGAAGGCATAGATGCCGGTACGCTCGCGCACGGCATCGTCGGGGCCGAAGTCCTTTTCGAGATAGCCGTTCGACTGTTCGCTCATGCGCCTCTCCAGAATCCGTTTGACCTGATCCGCGCCTGTTCGCGCGGTACGAACGATCGTTCCCTAGCGGCCACATTGTAGCGCACCAGATCATTCGCTCCCGGCGTCATCCGCTTCGCCGGGAGCCGACGGCAGGTTGCGCATGGCCGGAAAGAGGATGACGTCGCGTATCGTCGACTGATTGGCGAAAACCATGGCTGCCCGGTCGATCCCGATACCCAGTCCGCCGGTGGGCGGCATACCGTACATGAGCGCATTGATGAAGTCCATGTCGATCGGCATCGCGTCTTGATCGCCGGCATCCTTGTCCTTCTGCTGCTCGGTGAAACGCACCCATTGATCGATCGGGTCGTTAAGCTCGGTGAACGAGTTCGCTAGCTCAGCGCCCGCAATGTAGAGCTGAAAGCGTTCGGCATGTGTTGGATCGTCAGATTTCCGCTTCGCGAGAGGGGAGAGCTCGACCGGATAGTCCACGAGGAAGGTCGGCTGCACCAGGAACGGACGTACGAACTGCTTGAGCAGCTCGTCGACGATCCGTGGCCAAACGGTATCGCTCTCCACATTGGTCCCGGCCGCGCGCGCGGCGGCCAGGAGCGATGGTTGATCCGGATAGATGGCGTAATCGACACCTGAGCCATCGAGGATTGCCTGGCGCAGGCTCTTGCGCGGCCACTCTCCGCCGAGATCGATCAGATGACCCTGCGATTCGAATACGAGGCCGCCGAAGATCTTCTGCGCCGCGAGCTGAAGCATTCCCTGGATGCGGTCCATCATCGTGGTGTAGTCGGCGAATGCCTCGTAGAACTCGAGCATGGTGAACTCGGGCGAGTGGTTCTTGTCCACGCCTTCGTTGCGGAAGTCCTTGCTGATCTCGTACACCCGCTCGAAGCCACCAGCAATCAGGCGCTTGAGATAGAGCTCGTCTGCGATGCGAAGGTAGAACGTCTGGTCGAGCGCGTTGTGGTGCGTCGTGAAGGGACGTGCCGCCGCGCCGCCATAGAGCGGCTGGAGCACCGGAGTTTCCACTTCGAGATACCCATTGCTGTCCAGATACTCGCGGAACGCCGTGATCAACCTGGCACGGATCTCGAACACGCGCCGCACTTCGATGTTGGCGATCAGGTCGGCATAGCGCTGCCGGTAGCGCAGTTCGATGTCCTGCAAGCCGTGATACTTGTCGGGGGGGGCGTTGAGCGATTTCGCGAGCATCGTGACCGCGGAACTCCGCACGGAGATCTCGCCGGTCTTAGTGCGGAAGAGAGTGCCGGAGGCCTCCACCCAGTCGCCCAGGTCGAACCGATGCAGAAACGCGAGGAACGCGTCGTCGCCCATCTCGTCCTTGCGAAGATAGAGCTGAATGGTGCCGAATCCGTCGCGCAGTTGAACGAAAATGGTCTTGCCCATGTGCCGAATCGCGGCGATCCGACCACCGACCGTGACGTGGTGTTCCGCCGCTCCTTCGCCTTCGTCCGACTCGAACAGGTCGATCGCTTGCGCTGACGTGTGCGTGCGGCTCGATCGTGTTGGATACGGTTCCACACCGTCAGCGCGGAACTCATGCACCTTGTCCAGCCGGACGCGCTGCAACTCTGAAAGTTCTGGTTCCGCTGGGTTTGTTTCAGTCATTGCTCGTTCCATGGACAAAAAAATGCCGGGCGCTCTGGTTCAGGCACCCGGCAGCAATCACATCATGCGCGCCGCGGCCAGCTAGCTGACTTTCTTCACGGTGTAGGTAATGGCGCCACCGGGCGTTTCGACCGTGGTCGTGTCACCTTTCTTGCGACCGATCAACGCTGCACCGACGGGAGAGTCGGTCGAAATCGTGCCGACGCGGGTATCTGCTTCCTCCGGGCTCACCAGACGCCAGACTTCCGACTCCCCATCGTCGCTGACGATGGTCACCGTCGAACCAAGACCAATCGCACCACCGGTCGGCGGCTCGACGATCTCTGCGGTTTCGAGCAGATACTCGAGCTCGGTGATGCGCGCGTCGGTCAGCACCACTTCTTCCTTGAGATCTTCGTACTCGCTGTTGTCGGAGATATCTCCGTGCTCGTTAGCGTCCTGGATGCGGGCGGTGAGCTCGGGCATCTTCGTGTGACGAAGGTGCTCGAGTTCCTCGGCCAGGCGTTCTTTTCCTTCTGGAGTCAAGCGAACGACGTGATCGCGAACCATTGGGGGCCTCGTTTCCTGTTGAGCAGCCAGTCAAGCGGCGACCGGTCGCTGTTGCGTGGGATCACCATTGTCCCAGAAACTCGCGTTGAGACTGTGGCCCGAGAGCGGTTCAAGACGCTGATAGGAAGCGCAGGGTAAAAAAAGAACGCCATGGGGCGCTCGGGTGTCAGTCGAACGAAAACGCCAAGGGAAACATCCCTTAGCGTGTCGTGGACGTGATTATAGCGGACCACGCACCGAAACGCGTCGTTCCTGTTCTTGACGGTTCCGCCAAGCGTTCGATTCGTCTATCGACGGACATCAGGGGACGCCCTGGTTTTGGCCAACGATGAGGATGCAACGAACGTGCCGAGATACAGGCACGTTCGTCTCTCGAAAAACCGAGGGTGAACGTGCATTGACATTGCCAAGCTGCCGTGTCTACACTGACTGCGTTACCAG
The DNA here is from genome assembly GCA_041390825.1 of Thermomicrobiales bacterium. NCBI lineage: Bacteria > Pseudomonadati > Thermomicrobiota > Thermomicrobia > Thermomicrobiales > Thermomicrobiales bacterium. Next base: position 94,863 of record JAWKPF010000007.1, on the reverse strand, counting down.
ATCGGCGATCTTCCTCTCGATTCCCGTTGTCGGAGCGAGGATGCGGCGTGCCGATTTGGGAGGGGTGACATATCTGGGGGAGGGGAAATGTCCCAGAAGCCGGAATCTGTGGATCGCGTCGATCCACGAGACCTCGCGATTCGGCTTGCAACGTGTTTGTGTCTGATCCTTGGCGCGTTTACCGCGCTCATGCTGGTGTAGGAACAGACCAACACGGATTGCAACTCGAGAAACCAAAACGGCCGAGCCCAATCGCTCGGCCGTTTTTTCGTCTCTGGGGGAGCGGAAACTAGACGTGGGCGGCGAACTTCTGGCTGACGACTGCGATCGCCTGCTCGAGATCCCCGATCAAATCGTCGATGTGTTCGATGCCGACCGAGAGTCGCACCAGATTGTCAGCCACCGCGGCGCCGGTTCCAGCAACGCTCAAATGCGTCATCTGCCCCGGGTGCTCGATGAGCGATTCGACCCCGCCCAGGCTCTCGGCCAACTGGAAGACCCTGGTCGTCTCGACGAACGCCTTGGCGGCCTCGTATCCGCCTCTGGTCGTGAACGACACCATGCCAGAGAAATCGCGCATCTGCCGTGCGGCTACCTCGTGGCCAGGATGGCTCGCGAGTCCAGGATAGAAGACCTGCTCAATGATTTCCTGCTCCTGCAAGAACTCGGCAACTGCGCGCGCATTCGCGCAATGGCGGTCCATACGCACCCCGAGCGTCTTGATCCCTCGCAGGATGAGCCAGGTGTCGAACGGGGCAGGCACTGCTCCGGCGGCGTTTTGCAGGAACTTGAGCGTTCCGTAGGTCTCCTGGTCGTTCCCGATCACCGCCCCTCCGACCACGTCGGAGTGTCCGCCCAGGTACTTGGTGGCGCTGTGGAGCACGAAGTCGGCTCCGAGTGAGAGTGGCTGCTGCAGATAGGGCGACGCGAACGTGTTGTCCACCACCAGCCGCGCTCCGCCGTTATGGGCGAGCTCGGCAACTCCGGCAATATCGACGATCTTGAGATATGGATTTGTTGGAGTCTCGACCCAGACGAGCTTGGTGTTTGGCCGCATTGCGGCGCGCACCGCATCCAGGTCGCTCATCTCGACGAGGTCGAAATCGATGCCGTAGTTCGCGATCACCCGCGCCACGAGGCGATAGGTGCCTCCATACGCGTCGTTCGACAGCAGAATGTGATCGCCGGGACGCACCAGATAGAAGAGGTTCTGCGCGGCAGCGAGCCCGCTGGCGTACGAGAGCGCCCACGCGCCACCCTCGAGCGAGGCGAGCGCCGTCTGGAGCGCGGTTCGGGTCGGGTTGTCCGAACGGGCGTAGTCATATCCCTTGTGCTCGCCAACCGCCTCCTGCACGAAGGTCGAGGTTTGATAGATCGGGGTGATGATTGCCCCGGTCGCAGGATCGGGGTCTTGTCCAGCGTGGATCGCGCGCGTCTCGAATCGGGTGCCGTTCCAATCGTGTTCCGTCATTCCAAACCTCCGTATCTGCTACCAGTCTCTTCGTTTCGGTTGCCGGGCGGCGAATTCCAGCAAGTCTGAACGCGTCACGACGCCCACCAGTTTCCCCTCACGTTGCACGAGCACCGCGGGCGCGCCGCTGCCAAAAAGCGGGAAGACTCGCTCGATCTCCTCGCTCGCGTCGACCAGATTGAACGGGGCGTCCATGATGGTGCTCACGTGTTGCGTCACGATCTCCGGGTTCCGGAAGAGATGATCGAGCAGGGTGCGTTCCTGGATCGACCCGACGATCGACTGAATCTCAATTCCATCGGTTGGACGCGTTCGAACCACCGGCACCTGGCTGATCTCATGGAAGCGGAGCACTTCGATGGCATGCTCGATCGTGTCGTCACAGGCGACGGCGATGACATCTGGCATATCCGGGCTGAACCCCGGTATCAACTGGCCCAGCCGAGTCGGCCCGCTGAAACGCGAGAGGAAGCCGTTTTCGCGCATCCAGTCGTCGTTGTACAGCTTCGACAGGTATCCACGACCGCTGTCCGGCAGCAGAACGACCACGAGCGCGTCAGGGTCATCTATCTCGCGCGCGGCCTTCAACGCCGCCCAAACCGCCAGACCGCCCGATCCGCCGATCAGAATCCCTTCCTGGCGGGTAACCGCCCGCGCGGTCAGGAATGAGTCGCGATCGGAGACCTGAATCCACGTATCGACGCTGTTGCGGTCGAACGTGCCGGGCCAGAAGTCTTCACCGACGCCTTCGACCTTGTAGGTGTGCAACTGATCGGTGGTGTAGATCGATCCCTCGGGGTCTGCGCCAATGACCTGGACAGCCGCGTTCTGCTCCTTCAGGTAGCGGCTGATGCCGCTGATCGTTCCTCCGGTGCCGACGCCTGCCACGAAATGGGTCACCTTGCCGCCGGTTTGTTCCCAGATCTCCGGACCGGTCGATTCGTAGTGCGTCCTGGGATTCATCGGGTTGAAGTATTGGTTCGGCTGGAAGGCTCCCGGCACTTCGCGGGTGAGCCGGTCGGCCACCGAGTAGTAGCTCTCGGGCGAGTCACGCTCCACCGCGGTTGGAGTGGTGACAACCTCTGCGCCGTAGGCGCGCAGCAGAGCCACCTTTTCAGGGGCAACCTTGTCTGGCATGACAAAGATGCAGTGGTATCCGCGCACTGCCGCGGCCATCGCAAGCCCGACCCCGGTGTTGCCCGAGGTTGGTTCCACGATGGTTCCACCCGGCCGGAGCCAGCCTTTTCGTTCCGCTTCCTCGACCATGCGGATGCCAATGCGGTCTTTGACCGATCCGCCTGGATTGGTCATCTCAAGCTTGGCTGCGACCGGGGTGCGAATCCCGCGCGTGACCGCATTGAGGCGCACGATCGGCGTCCCGCCGAGCGCGGCAATCACATTCGGGAATATTTGATCGACTGCACGATTCGTCGTATCGAGCCGGTTGCCGTTTTCTTTCGTAACCACCGTCGGACTTGGTCCTTTCGTTGTGGAAGAGCCGGGTGGATCGCACGCTTCACTGGCGTGTTTGCCCGATGGTAGCACGCGTCTCGGACGCGAGTTCTTGCCGGAGATGTTGCTGCAATCGCAGCCATGCCCGCCGCATCGTGCGGGCGCTTGCGCCGCGCTGCGCCGCAATCCGTGAGAGCGGAATCCCATCGCGAACATGCAGGAGCAGGAGCTCCCGCTCGAACGGTGAGAGCCGAAGCGCAAGTTCCTCCAGAAGGAGAACCATGCCGGCGTCGCTTTGTGAGAGATCGACGTTCGCCGCGGCAACGGGACGGTCGCCCAACGGCCGATCGCGCGGGGCCAGTCTGCGAGCGGCGTCATAGAGCCGCCAGGGCACTGCGCCGTGCACATAGGCGGAGAACGAACCGGAACCCGACCAGTTGTCGAGCAGCTCGATGAAGATCAAGTAGAGCTCCTGCTCGAGGTCGTCCAGCTCGCAGCCAAACCCGGAGAGACTCCGATACCAGAGCCGAATCAGAATGTGGTGCAGCCGAGCGGCATAGGCATCGAACAATGCGTCCCGCAGGGCCGCATCGGAGGAGTCACGCGCACGGACGAGCGCGGACACGATGCGGTCGAGATCTGGTTCGATCAGCCCTCGAGCGGGAAGGACCGGCACGAGAGGTGGACGAACATTCGTGTGGATTGGATGATCTGCACGGGGCAGCATGAGCCATTCTCCCTGGTGAGCGAGCGCTGCCCACATGCGGGCAGCGCCAACTTGTCTGAAGGTCCCGCGGATGCGGGAGCGCGCTTCAGCGCTGGGGAGGCTCTTCGGAGCTCGAGCGTCGGGGATCAGGGGACTGGGGCAAAAAGCGCGTCGTCGGCTGGCAAGTCGAGAAAATGCTCTGCGCCGCACTTGGGGCAGACGGTGTGGACTGGACTGCTGACATTCCAGTAACGGTCACGCGCCTTGATATTGACGCGTCCGCTGCGATCGTAGGTGGCCAGAAGCACCGGTGGTTCCTGGCAGTGACATTCCCAGCGGGTAGGTTTCTCCCGCGGAGGCGAAAACTGCGGGGTTCGCCTCCTTGTTGGGCTGGACATTCCGTGGCCTCCCATCTTCTCGAGAAAAATAGAACACATGTTCTGTTTCGAAGTGTAGAGGGAGGCAAGGGCGATTGTCAATGCAGTTGAATCAACGTCAAAGTACGAGGAAGGTCGCAGCGACTACGCCGACCAGCGATCCAGAGACTCGTTGCGGCGTGTGAGTATCTGTGCGTGAGATGCCCGGTTGATCCGAGGAAAGGGCCGTGTGTCAGGCCGAGTACTCCCATGCGCCGATCGCGTCGCTGATAAGCGCAATCGCGTTCTGGATCGTGCGCTCTCCGCGGCGACCGCCACCCGGGTTGACGTTGCAGATCGTCCAGGTCACGACCTTGCCGGAACCGAGCGCGGTGCGCAGGGCGGCCGCAGTATCTTCCAGCGACGGCCCCTGTTCCGATGGCGTGGTCGAGCTCGGTACGAGATGGGGATCGAGCAGATCGATATCGAGATGCACCACGATCGCGTCGCAATCGTCCGCGAGGCGCTTCACCGCGCGCTCGAACTCTTCGCCACCGACAAGTTCTTTCGTCGTCATCAAGCGCACATCGGTTGCGCGGATCAGCGCTTCCTCTTGTTCGTCCAGCTCACGAACGCCCGCCAGCAGAATCCGGCTGGTCGGAATGGGCGCGGCCATGCGCGCGGCTCGACGCCAGTTTGGGCCTGAAAGTCCGGCAATGATGGATAGGGACATTCCGGCCAGGATGCCGCTGTAGCTGGTTTCGGGAGTGTTGAAATCACCATGCGCATCGAGCCAGATCACCCCGATGCGCGCATCGGCTCCCCTGGCCATCTGCACGCCAGATACAACGCCCACAGCGGCTGTGTCGTCGCCGGTTAGCACCAACGCAGGGCATTTGTCGTCGAGTGCCTGGCTGATCAGCGCAGCGGTCGAGGCCCCGAGGGTGCCGATGTTCACAGCGGTACGTCCTTCTTCGCGCGCCTCATCGGCGAGGTTGGCGGTGAGCGTCCCGCGCACGTTTGCGTTGCTGGCTCCGATTGCTCTCACCAGACCTGCGTCCAGCAGCGCGTCGGGGCCCGCTCCGAGTCCCTGGCGGGGTTGGTCATATCGATATGGAACCGAAACAATGTACAGGTCCACCCGCAACGCTCCCGCCGAAAATCCGCGTATTCCCACTTGTCATTTGATTGTACCCGGTAACAATGGCGCCTTCGACTGACGAACGCCGTCTAGAATTCCGGTCTGATGAACTGGACCGGCGTTCTTGAAGCAGATGGCAAACGCGACGACTGGACAACTCGATCACTACAAGTTGCTCGGAGTCTCCTATCAGGCGACTCCGGTGGAGATCAAGCGCGCCTATCGGGCAGCGATGAAGCGATCGCATCCAGACCGTCTCGCCGCTGATAAGCGTGTCGAAGCCGAAGCACACGCACGCGCGCTCAACGAGGCATATGCGGTGCTCTCCAAACCGGAGACCAAACTCCGCTATGACCAGCAGCTGAAATCGACGATGGTGCAGGATCAGATCATGAGCCGCTATGCCGGCGGACTCGGATCACCGGGTCAGGATCAGGATATCTACGCGCGAATTAGCGAGGCGAAACGTCTGGAGCAGCGGAAGCTGCAACGGCAAAGCGACCGGGAGGCGACCTCCAGCCTGCTGATCGTTTTCTTCGGGTTCGCCGTGATCGTACTTGCGTTGCTGATCCTGGGTTCGTTGATTGGATCAGCGTTCGGCTGGGTATTCTGACACGGACCCAGCACGACACCCGCGCTAGTCCTGGGCAAGGCCTGTGTGGCGGCCGGGACGTCGTCGCTGTCGCGGTGGCGGCGGAACGAACTCGGCAGCGAGTCTTGCCAGCAACTCCAGCTGCAAATCGGCACCCTGCAGAACAGTCCGCCGATCAGCATCCGAGAGCGGTCGGCGCTCGTCATGCGCGCGGACCAACAGGCGCCCGCACGACGGAATCGCATCGAGCGCAACCAGCCAGGGCAGGATCCGCCGCTGCACGGGTGAAATCGGACGTGCATCCACGTAACCAGTGAGCACCTGTTCGACCCGGTCGTCCGACCATGCCCCGTTCCGGCCGATGAGCTGAGCCAGATCGGTTGCAACTGGCGCGGCGCCGATCCTGGAGCAGTCCAGAAACGCATAACCGCCGTCTGGTTCGGAAACAATGTGCGCGCCCCAGAGATCCTGATGCGCGATCACCGGCTGCTCGGAGCGCAAGAAGTCCGCCTGCTCGATTGCGTGCTCGGCGTTCGCGAGCAGCGGCCGAGCAGAGGAGAGCCAACGTCGCGCGCGGGACTCCTTGCGAATCTCTCCTGCGAGCCGGCGCTCATCCAGATCGAGCGATCTGCGGGCGGCGGAGAGCGCATCCTTCAGCTTGAGATGAGGAACCCGGGCAAGAATCGACCCGTTCATGCCGGATTGGTGGAAGACTGCAAGTGCCGCAGCGATCGATCCGAGCTGTTCCAGATCGAGTGACGACGGGAGATGAATCGTCGCCCACTGGCCGTCGACGATGGCTTCGCCACAAGCGCTCCCCAGTGCCCAGGATCGAGCGTCGAAGGCGAGGGGTCCGATTCGATCACTGGCTACCAGGCGAGTCGCGTTCTGAAGCTCAGGCTGAAGCAGGAACTCCTGAATCAGCTCGACCCTGACAGCAGGAATCGCCGGATCGAGCTGCCGCACAGAAAAACGACCGGCATCCGTCGTGACGGTAGCGAGCCACGAGCGGTTGCCGATCGAATCAGGCTTGCCGCCGGGAAGGAGTCGTTCCGACGCCGCGACAACGGCTTCGCTTCCCGGCGCAAGCACTATTCCTCGTCCCCGGTGGACGCAGCAGATGACGTGCGAATCACCTCGACGACGGTCGTGTCCGCGAGTGTGGTCGTGTCGCCGAGCGGTCGGTTCTGGGCGATGTCGCGCAAGAGCCGGCGCATGATCTTTCCGCTGCGGGTCTTGGGCAGGTCGGGCGTGAACATCACGGACTTCGGACGCGCGATCGGGCCAATCACTTTGCCGACGTGCTGGCGCAGCTCGTTGCCGAGTTCCGGGTTGGCGTCGACGCCCGACTTGAGGATGACGAAGGAGAAGATCGCTTCACCAGTGAGATCGTCCGGAATTCCCACCACGGCGGCTTCCGCAACCGAAGGATGTGACACCAGGGCGCTTTCGATCTCGGTGGTGCTCAACCGATGCCCGGAGACGTTCATCACGTCGTCCACGCGGCCCATCAACCAGAAGTACCCTTCGTCGTCCCGCTTGGCGCCATCACCGGGGAAATAGGTCCCAGGGAAGCGCGACCAATACGTACGTTCGTACCGTTCCGGGTCGCCATAGATGCCGCGCAGCATGGCTGGCCACGGCTTGCGGATAACCAGATAGCCTCCGCCAGTGGGCACTGTCTCGCCGTTGTGATCGACGATATCAGCGTCGATTCCCGGGAATGGGAAGGTCGCGGAACCCGGTTTCGTGACTGTGAGTCCAGGAAGCGGCGTGATCATGATCATGCCAGTCTCGGTCTGCCACCAGGTATCGACGACGGGACAGCGCTCTTGCCCGATGTGCTTGTGGTACCAGATCCATGCTTCCGGATTGATCGGCTCGCCAACGGTGCCGAGCAGCCGCAACGAGGAGAGATCCTTCGATTCGGCGAACTGAGCGCCTTGTTTCATGTGCGCGCGGATCGCAGTTGGCGCGCAATAGAGAATGGTGACCTTGTACTTCTCGACGATGTCCCACCAGCGATCCCAGGAAGGAAAGTCGGGAGTGCCTTCGTAGATCACGCTGGTGGAGCAGTTCGCCAGCGGACCATAGACGATATAGGAATGCCCGGTGACCCAGCCGATATCGGCCGCGGCCCAGTAGATGTCGTCATCCTTGATGTCGAAGACGATTCGGTGCGTGGTCGCAACGCCAGCGAGATAGCCGCCGGTGGTGTGCAAGATGCCTTTCGGCTTGGCAGTGGTTCCGGAGGTGTACAAGAGGTAGAGCATGTCTTCGCTCTCCATCTGCTCCGGCTCACAGTCCGTCGATTGCTGCGGCACGATGTCGTGCCACCAGACATCACGCCCTTCGGACCAGTCCACCTCCTGACCAGTGCGTTGGACCACGAGCACCTTCTCGATGGTTGGGGTGGACTTCAACGCTTCGTCCACATTGACCTTGAGCCCAGAAGCAGCGCCGCGGCGATACCCTCCATCGGCTGTGATCACCGCCTTGGCCTCGGCATCGTTGATGCGATCGGAAAGCGCAGCAGACGAGAAGCCGCCGAACACCACCGTGTGGGGGGCGCCCAGGCGCGTGCAGGCCAGCATCGCCACGGCAAGCTCCGGAATCATGGGCATGTAAATGGCAACGCGGTCGCCGCGTCCGATACCAAGCTCCTTCAGGGCGTTCGCGCATCGGCAGACGTCGTCGAGCAGCTCCTTGTAAGTGATGACGCGGGTATCTCCCGGCTCACCTTCCCAGTAGTAGGCGATGCGATCACCCTTGCCGGCGTTGACGTGCCGGTCGAGACAGTTGTAGGAGATGTTGATCTTCCCGCCGTCGAACCACTTGGCGTAGGGCGCCTTCCAGTCGAGTACGGTGTCCCATGGCTCGAACCAGTCGAGCTTGGCTGCTTCCCGGGCCCAGAAACCTTCGAGGTCCTCGGCGGCCTCGGCGTAGATCGCCGAGGTGTTGACCTCCGCGGCGGCGGCGAAGCCGGCTGGAGGGGGGAAGTGCCGGTTTTCGGCCAGTAGCGCCTCGATTTCCTCGTGTCCCGTTTTCTGTTCTGTCATCTTCGCCAGTTCTCCGTACGACTGATCGAGGCGCAACCATGCGCGCGCCGGGACACGGTGTCTCCCGGCAATAGCTGAGAAAAACAGTATACAAAGGCCAACTGGCCACACCGAAAAAGCATGCGCAAGTTGCGCGGCTCTTCGTGAGCGTCAAGAATTACTGCCGTTACGGCATCGGGCGGACGGGTCCGCAAAACAAGGAGGAGCAAGCTGGCATGGTCGACTTCCACATGATCATTGGATTGGCGACGTTGGCGGCGTTCATCATTCTGACGATCGTCAACGGACTGCGAGCGTTCCGCGGCGCCGAGATGAGCTGGGCGCGTGGTCTCTCCTTCGCGGCCGCTGGCCTGCTGCTCCTCCAGTATGTGCTTGGATTTTCGTTGCTTGGCAGTGACCATAAGATCACTGCCACCCACTACATTCTGGCGCTGGTCGCGATCGTGCCCGTCGGCGCGGAACACATGATTGCCGCGCAGGAAACCGATCCGCAGCGATCCCGCCGCATCGCATTCATCTGCAACCTGGCGACCGTGATCATCCTGGTGGCGGTGTACGAAATCGGACAGCGCAACGCCTAACTGGTGCTAGACGACCGGGTTGCGGCGCGGTCGTCCCCGCTTGCGCGGAATGATGTTTCCGTTTTCGTCGTAATCGGGTCCACGCTTGCGCCGCGGCTGGGGTGTGTCGAACTCTGTCTGCGGGAGTACCCAGGCGGTCGTCGGTTTGATGATCCAGGGCATCACAAACGTCTCCGTGGAGCGAATGCCGTCGATGCCGGCGAGCCGCTGGAGGAGATTCACGAGGCCTTCCTGGTGCTCGACGACCACGTGGATCACGATATCGAAACTGCCGGTGACGAATGCCGCGAACGCAACCTCTTCCATAGCGCGCACAGTCGCAGCGATTGGCTCGAGCTCGCGGACATCCAGCTTGAGCCCGATGATCGCTCGCAGTTGGTAGCCGAGTTTGGCGGGGTCGGCGACCATCGAGAACTCGATGACGCCGATCTCCTGCAAGCGCTCCATGCGTCGCCGAATCGTCGATTCCGGTATGCCGGTCTTGCGGCTTAACTCCGCATAGGACGCGCGCGAGTTCTGTTGCAGAAGTCGAATAATCGCCCGGTCGGTGGGAGTGACGCTACGCGGCATGCCGTATCAGTCTCCATCGAGCGCACCAGGAGTGATGCGCGGGTAAATGCGAAAAAGCGGTGCGATCTGCTCGAAAATCTGCGGGCGGATCGTCCCAGCGGCAGATTCTAGCAAAGACCGCGGACAGATTTTCAAATGTCCCCATATTCGTGAAAGAAAGTTGACATCATGGTGACTTGCGGTCAACGTCGATGCCGCAGCACGTGAGGCGAAATTGCGATATCCGCAAGCGAGCTTCCTATGCTATTCTTCCTGCAATCGATAGTGAGCATTGGCGGCGTTTGCGCCGCCATCCGCAGTCTCGGTCCCGCACACATCTCGCGACCCCGCCTTCGCGCGCATGTGTTGACCAAACCTCGCGCAGGGGGTGCGCGAACGCTTTGGGAAGGCTATAGGGTGCATCAAATGAGGCGAACGCTACTGGCCGTCGTGATGGTCGTGTCTGTCCTGGGTATGGGCGGGTTCATGGCGCCGAAGGCGACGTTGGCTGCCACGCAAAGTGTCGACTCATGGATCGAGCTGTCGACTGGGAACCCGGCTCCGGGCTGCCCCATCGATGTTTCGGTCGAAGTTCGCTCACAGGGCGCTCCGGTGACCGGGGTGGCGGTCGAGCTGGCATTGCACCAGGACGGCAATCTGCTTACTGCGGTTCATGGCGTCACCAATGACGCAGGCATCGACTTTCTCACCCTCGACACGTCAGCGCTTTCGAGCGGCGTCGGCTATTGGCTCGACATCAATGTCGGCGGTGTCTATCTCACCGGGCAGTCCATCGTCACGGGTTCGACGGACTGTGGCGCGCCGAAGTCGATCAAGACATCTGGCACGATCTCGGTCGTGCCTGGGGCGTCTGGCTCGACAAGCGCCGAGGTCTCCGGCATGACCGGAACTGGCGCAGGCTCGAAGGTGTTCGTTCCGACCTATCAGCAGCAGCGTGGCCTGTCGTGCGAGTTTGCCTCGATGTATATCGCCACCAGCGCATTCGGTGACGGCGTTTCTGAGTACGCCTTCGATGACGTCGTTGGGCTTTCCCCGAATCCGCATCTCGGTTATCGCGGAAACATCACCGGAACCTGGGGCAACACCACCGACTACGGTGTCTATGCGCAGCCGCTGTCATGGGCGCTCGCGCAGTTCGGCTTCGTGGGCGATGCGTTCTACGGGGTCGGCGACGATTCGACGATCACCTCGCGCCTCGACAACGGCTGGCCGGTGGTGGTCTGGCTTGCGCTCTGGGGAGATCAGAGCTTCCGCACCGAATACGATGGACAGTCGTTCACCCTCGTTCCGGGTATGCATGTCATGGTCGCCTACGGATACGACAGCGACGGCATCTACCTGTCGGATCCGGGGTCCGGAACCTATCGGTTCTACGACTGGGCGACGTTCAATGCCATGTGGAGCGTTCTGGATGGCATGGCGATGGCAGTTCATCCTGCCTAGTTGAAATCGATCGACATGTGGGAACGCCGCTGGCCTCGGTCAGCGGCGTTTTTTCTATCAAGAAGGGGACAGGTACACGATGGGAATCACGACAACCAAGTCGGTTGGGCTGATCTTCGACGATCGCTACCTGGCGCACGATACCGGTTTGTCGTTGATCGAGGACCGGTTTTCCTATCCCTTTCCCAAACCGATCGACCATCCGTCGAGCCCGGAACTGGTTGGCCGCGCCAAGCAGTTGATGGACCTGGCTGGTGTGACCGATCTGATGACGCGGGTAGACCCATTCGAAGCAACCGATGACGATATCTTGCGCTTCCATACCCGCGACTATCTCGATCAGCTCTACAAGCTGGACAAGATCGGAGGCGACACTGGCTCAGGAGCGCCGATGGGAGTTGGCGGCTTGCGCATCGCGCGGCTTTCCGCCGGTGGTGTGATGGCGGCAGTCGACGCGCTCGTCGCCGGTTCTGTGCGCCAGGCGTATGCGCTCGTGCGGCCACCGGGCCATCACGCGATGGCCGACCGCGGAATGGGATTCTGCGTTCTCAGCAACGTCGCCCTCGCCGCAATGTACGCGCGCGCGGTCCATAAGGTCGACCGGATCGCCATTGTCGATTGGGATGTGCACCACGGAAACGGCACACAGAGCGCCTTCTCTGGAGACGCCGACACACTCTTCATTTCCTTGCATGAGGATTCGCTCTATCCATTTGGCTGGGGCACGGTCGACCAGGTGGGCGAGGACGAAGGCGCCGGCCGCACAATCAACATTCCGCTCCCCGCCGGAAGCGGAAATGCTGCCTACCGGGCGGCCTTCGAGCGGGTGGTCGTGCCGGTCATCCAGGAGTTCCAGCCGGAGTTGATCTTCGTTTCCGCTGGTCAGGACGCAAACGTCTCTGATCCGTTGGCGAGGATGACGCTCACGACGAGTGCCTATCGCGCGATGGCCGGAATCATGCTCGATCTGGCGGAGCGTATCTGTGACGGAAGACTCGTGGTGGCGCAGGAGGGTGGCTACGCACCGTACTACGCTCCTTATTGTTCTGCGGCGATCGCGGAGACCTTGACCGGGCGAGGCGAGGGTCCGTTGCCGCTTCTCGAGCCATTCAGGGAATACGACACCACCCTTCCCTCCAACACAAGGGTTGGCCTCGATGCCGAGCAGGCAATCAAGGCCGTCGAACAGGTCCAGTCCCAGTACTGGTCCTGCCTGAGGGGCTAGACACTCCCCACTGCCGAGCGATCGAGAGGTACGGATCGGCGCTCGACGTAAGCCGAGGCGCAGATTCGTCGTGCCCAAACCTCCATTTCCACAGCAATCACGCAGCGATCGGATTTCAGCGTACGTTCGGGTTGCGCACGCCAGTACGTCCATGCCGAAAGTCGAATACTCAGGAATTCTTTCAGTGATTCCCAGCCAGGTATGAGCTCAGCTCGTGATAGTGGCATCGGTCGATTCGTGACCGCCTGACAAATGACCCAAATGGTCCGGTGGTCCTCAGGGACCGACGGGGCATTCTCGATGGTGGCGGGCGCGCGTACGTTGGCATTGCAGTGCCGCGTAGGTCGCGTGGCCCAGCCCGCATCACGTTCATCCCGCTCGCAATCGAGGGAGGGGAACCCTATGTTCGTTCCGCAGGGAACGTCAGTAGCGCGTGCAGACGCCAGGACCACGGCGTCTGGACGATTGATCCTGCTGGCACTTGCTGGCGCGCTTCTCTTGGCATTGTTTTCCGTGTTCTCCCCGGCGGCGCAGGTTGCAGCTGCGTCCGACGGGTATGTCGACACGGACGTGCTCAACCTGCGTGATTCTCCGAGCACCGACGGGCAGATCATTACCCAGATGTGGCAAGGCGAGTACGTGGCTGTCATCGACGGACCGACCGGCGACGGCTGGTACCAGGTCGAATACGACGGCACAGTCGGTTGGGCCTACGGCGGTTATCTCTCGATCGATGGAGTCGGTGGCTGGGCCAGCGATGCCGGGGTGGGTGGCGTGTCATCCGCCTCGTCGGGCGAACGGTGGATCGATTTCAACCGGTCATCGCAGACAGTGACCCTCTATGAGGGGAGCGCACCCGTCGCTTCGTATTGGGGCGCCATTGGCTGGGACTCGTCGAGCGACGGATTCTATTCGACCGCGATCGGCACCTACTATGTCTATAGCAAGTACGCACCGATTGCCTGGACCGACTGGGGCCAGACCTACATCAAGTACTGGGTCGGGTTCGATCCCGGTCGTTCGAACGGGTTCCACAGCTACTCGCTCGACGCGAACGGCAATGTGCTGCCAAACGGCGCCGGCGCCACCGGTGGTTGTATCGCAACCGATCTGGGCGCGGCCGCAGCGATCTATGACTTCTCCGAGATTGGCATGCGGGTCGAGGTGCACTGGTAGGCTCGATCGCGCCACAACTCGACAGTGAACGCGAAACGCGGCCTGGACCTCCGGGCCGCGTTTTCCTGTTTGTCCCCGGGATGGTTCAGGTGTCCTGGAACGTGTCGCGCTCTGGATGGGCATAGTGCAGCCGGCGGCGGACGGATAGGGTGACGACTCCGGTCTGCGGGGCAAAGAGATAGGCAAGGATGAAGAAGGACGTCGCTACGAGCACGACGCTGGCGCCGCTCGCGAGCGAGAAGTGGTACGAGAGATAGAGGCCCAGCAATCCCGAGAGGCCGCCCAGTACCGCCGAAATCCCGATCATCGTGACAAGCCGGTCGGTCAGGAGTCGTGCCGTCGCCGCCGGTGTCACCAACAGCGCGAGCACCAGGATGTTCCCCACGGTCTGCAGCGAGATGACGATGGCCAGCGAGAGCATGATAAAGAAGAGTTGCTCATACAGCCTGACGTTGATGCCGTCGGCCTGCGAAAAGACCGGATCGAACGCAATCGACGTCAATTCTCTGCGTGTCAGTGCAACGACCAGGAGCACGATCGTGCCCACTCCTGCGGTCAGATAGAGATCCTCTCGGGAGACGCCCAGAATCGAGCCGACCAGGAACGAAGTCAGGTCGCGTGTGTACGTGCGCTGGGTGGAGATGAGCGCGATTCCGAGCGCGAACGCGCCGACGAAGAAAACCCCGATGGCTGTGTCGTTGTTGATATGCGTGTGGCTGCTGGCCATACCGATCAGGATCGAAACGACGATTGCCGCGATCATCGCGCCGATCAGGTAGTTCGCGCCGAACAGATAGGCGATCACGATTCCTGGGAAGATCGCGTGCGACAGTGCGTCGCCCATGAACGCGAGTCCCTTGAGCACGACGAAAACCCCGATGACCCCGCAGAGCAGTCCCACCAGCATTGCCGCCAGCAGGGCATTCTGCATGAACGGGTGTTCCCACGGTTGCGTGAGCCAGCTCACGGGTTGACGGCCTCTTTCCCGAGATCGATGAGATCGAAGATCGAAGACCGTCCTCCGAACGTCGCGCGCAGGTTCTCCTCCGTTGCTACCTGGCCGGGAGGGCCGTCGGCAATCACGGTGCGGTTGAGCAGGATCACACGATCCGATGATCTGAACGCTTGATAGAGATCGTGGGTGGCGTAGACGATCGTTTTTCCGCGCGCGGCAAGATCGTGCAGCACCCCGACCACAATGTCCTGGGTTGGAACGTCGACCCCGGTGAACGGCTCGTCGAGCAGATAGACGTCGCCGTCCTGAATCAACGCCCGGGCGAGAAAGACGCGCTGCTGCTGGCCACCCGAAAGCCGGCTGATCTGGACGGTCGCGAACCTCTCCATGCCGACCTGTCGGAGCGCTTCCCGAGCCGCGTCGCGATCGGCGTCGCCAAACGGCAATAGCCGGCTGCGCGCTTTCCTTTTCGCCAGCAAGACAACCTCGGTCACATCGATGGGAAATGTCCAGTCGACGGCCGATCGTTGCGGCACATAGATGATGCAGGGGCTGGGACCATGGCAGTCGACACCGTCGACCAATACCCGCCCATGTGACGGTGGCAGGATGCCCGCGAGCACGCGCATGAGCGTGCTTTTCCCGGCGCCATTCGGTCCGACCAACGCGACGATCTCCCCTGGTGCTAGAGACAGATCGATCGATTCCAGAGCCGAGCGGTGCTCAGTGAACGCTCAAGCCTTCGGTACGTATGCGAGCCATTTTGGCGGATACCAGCTCGTTCATGCGTCGCGCAGATTCTCGACGATGATCAGGGTGTCGGTTTGCATAAGGCCGATGTATGTGTCGGCTCCCGAACCCTCATCGCCCAGACTGTCGGTATAGAGATCTGGCGCAACTCGAATCCCCGTATCGGCCGCGAGTGACTCGGCCAGGGCCGGATCGACCGTGTTCTCAGCAAAAATCACCGAGACGCCGCTCTCTTCCACCCGCTCGATCAACGCGACGACGTCCTTGGCCGATGGCTCAGTACGCGAGTCGAGTCCTGGAATCACCGTGCCAACGATCGTCAGCCCATAGCGTTCGGCATAGTAGGCAAGCGCGTCGTGATTGGTCACCATGATGCGCCGGTCTTCCGGAATGAGCTCGATGCGCTCGCGAATGTCATGATCGAGACGATCGAGCTCCGCTGCGTAGGCTTCGTATCGTTCCTGGTATCCCGTCGCGCCATCCGGATCGAGCGCCGCGAGCCCGTCGCGAATGTTGGCAGCCATCTGTTTCGCGCGCATCGGATCGAACCATACGTGCGGATCGCCCATGTCGAAGTCGTGGTCGTGGTCCTCCTCGTCGTGATCCCCGCCCTCATGATCGCCACCGATCGTCTCGATTCCCACGGTTGCCACGACGACTGGAGCGTCTGTCTGCGCCGATTCGATCAGGCTGTCGGCCCAGGTATCGAGTTGCAGACCATGCAACACGATCAGATCGGCATCCTCGATTTCGATCACATCGTCCGGCGACGGCTCGAAGTCATGCGGATCGGCATTTGCCGGCAGGATCGAGGTGACTTCGACGCGTTCACCGCCAATCTGGCGAGCAAGATCCGCAAGAATGCTGGTCGACGTGCTGATCTTCAGGGCGCCATCCGCCCTCGACTCGACGACAGGCAACGCGGATGGGGTAGCGAAGGGGGGAACAGCGTCGTCCTGCGCGTGGATGGTTCGAGCGGTCAGACCCGGCCCGACGGCCACGGCCGCACTCCCCAGGAGCAACGCGCGACGGCTGAATCGACTGGACATGCTACGTGTGACTCTCCCTGGCTGCTCGGACGCGCACGGTCGCCGATGCGACCGGAAGAGCCTATCGTTTCTGAGACATTGTGTCAAATATGTGAGGATGATGCGCTTCGGCAGTCGTGACAAAGCCCGAAGATTTCCAGACTGTGTCCCTGGATAGCGAAGTCATGGCTCTTGCCAAGCTCGCTGACCACAGGTTCTACCGGGCAGGTGGTGAACGCAACCACATATCCACACCCGGAGCAGATGAGATGATGCCGGTGACCGGGCTCTCCGACGACATATGCCGGATGCCCATTGGATTGCAAGAGCCGGGAGAGAATGTCCAACGATGCCATGATCTCGAGCGTTCGATAGACCGTCGCGCGGCTGATTTCCGGCAGTTGGTGCACCATCTGCTCGGCAGTGAACGGTCGACTCTGCCGCATGACTGCTTCCACCACCTCTTTGCGAGGAGCGGTCGCCCGGTATCCATGGTCCGCAAGCATGGCAAGCGCGTCGCGGGATGTGATCGAAGGGTGGTCGGGTTCCATAGTGATCGGAGACTACCACAGCACCGCGGGATCGCCCGAAACGACCTTCGTGCGACGCGGCTTCCGTGCAATAATCCGGCACATGAAAAGGGGAATGTTGAAATCATGATCGATCGATCTGCCGAACAACCTCACCGCCGATCTCCTGGCGCGCGCATCCTGCGTGGAGCGGCAGCGCTGCTTGCCCTCTTGCTCGTTTGGCAGTTGGCAGTGGCGGTGCGTGCCCCTGATGTGTCTGCGGCGCGGTCAGTCGAATGGGCCCAATTCAATGTAGCGATCAAGCTGCTGACGGACGGCAAGCTCTCGGTCACGGAAACGCAAGTGATCGATTTCGAAGAAGGACCGTTTACCGCCGGGTCGCGCACCATTCCACTGGGGAAGGTCGACGGCATCTCTGACGTACGCATCTCCGAGATTGTGGACGGGCAGAAACTGCCGTATGCGCAAGTGAGCACGTTCGAGCGCGAGCCCGGCACGTTCACCGTCAACGAAACCTCATCCGAATTGCTGATCAACTGGGGTTTCAGTCCGACGACCGATGCGACCCGTACATTCGAAATCAGCTATCTGGTCGAAGGCGCGGTTCGCAACTATCCCGATGAAGATCCCCCCAACCAGCAAATCTGGTGGACGGCGATCAGCTCCCAACTCACCAACACCGCCCCGGTGCTCGAATCGACCACATCGATCACTCTCACGCAGCCGGTCGATCCGGCGGAAGTCGTCGTTGGGACCGAGAATCTGCCGATCGAGCCAACCACAACAGACAACCAGACCTGGACCTGGTACGCAACCGATCTCACCGATGGCGACGACCTGACGGTCCGCATTCAGTTTCCACCTCTGGTGAACGTTGCCACTCCGTCCTGGCAAACACGCGACGATGAACAGCGCGCGCAGGACGAGGTCAACGAGCAACGCAGTGCCGTTTACAACCTCGGCTTCCTTGCCCTGGGCGTGCTTGGCGCGCTCGTCGGTGGCATATCGCTCTATGGTCTCTGGTATTCCAAGGGACGCGATCCGCAGGTCGGACCGGTGGCGTCGTTCCTGGCGCATCCCCCCGGAGATTTGCCTCCCGGCGCGGTCGGCGTGTTGCTCGACGAGACTGCCGATCAACGTGACGTGGTGGCCACCCTGGTCGACCTTGGGAATCGCGGCGTGATCAAGATGGAGGAGAGCAGGTCAGAAGGCTTCCTGGGTTTCGGTTCGTCTTCCGATTACGACATCACACTAGTTGACGTTCCGGAAAATGTGCGCCCATTCGAAAAGACGCTCCTGGTTTCGCTTTTTGGCTCTGAGCTCGAAACCGGCAAGCGGGTCAAGATGAGCGATGTCGGAGCGCGTTTCCAGGGAAGCTCCGAACGGATCAAGGACCAGTTGGTCGACGAGGTGGTCGAGCGCAAGTTCTTCGACACCGAACCCGACACGGTGCGCCAGCGCTATCGATCATTTGGCATCGGCGCGCTCGTGCTCGCGATATTGCTCGGATGCATCGGCATTTCCTTCTTCTCGACTTCGGCTCCGATGGTCTGGTTCCCGGTTGTCGTGCTCGGTATCCTGGCGGTGATCCTGATCGTTATCAGCGCGCGCATGCCGAAGAAGACGCACCTTGGCGCCGAAGAAGCCGCGAAGTACCGCGCATTCCGCACCTACCTGGCCGATATCGACAAGTACGAGAACATCGAAGCCAAGAACGACATCTTCCAGCAATACCTGCCATACGCGATCGCGTTTGGTCTCGAGGAGGAGTACACGAACAAGTTCGCGCGTGCCGGTTCGGCCACGCCGACCTGGTACGATCCCGTCCCCGGTGATTGGAGCGACGGCGTGCCGAGCGGGCGGCGTGGCGGCATGGGGCCGGTCATCATCTGGGGCAACAGCCCATTTGGTGGTGGTACCTGGGGCGGTTCGGGCGGCTCCAGGAGCGATGGCGAACGAGGTGGAGGTCTCGACCTTCCTGATCTGCAAGACATGAGCGACTCCACCGCGAGGAATCTGAGCAATTCCAGCAACAGCCTGGCGGGCATGTTGACCGCGGCTGCCGCTGCATTCGGCGCCGCAGCCGCAAGTGGCGGCGGTGGCGGCCGCTCCTTCGGTGGCGGTGGCGGATTTGGCGGCGGGTTCAGTGGCGGAGGCGGCTTCGGCGGCGGCGGTGGATCAGGCGGTGGTGGCGGCGGATTCAGCTAGCACGTCACCATCCCGGGTTTCGATACTCGGAGTACCGATCGACACGATGCGGCGTTCGGAGGTCGAGCGCCGCATCGCTGCGCGTTTGCGCGAAGGCGCCGGAAGCCTGCTGCACATCGCAACCGTCAATCCTGAGTACGTGGTGGCGGCGAATCGTCGTTCCGAGTTCCGCAATGCATTGATCGACGCCAGTCTCTTCGTCCCGGACGGAGTTGGGATCGTCTTGGCGGCCCGGGTGCTGGACCACGAAGTGATCGAGCGCGTCACGGGTGTCGAGTTGGTCGATAGTGTGCTATCCCCTGAAGTGATCCCTGGGGCACGGGTATTCTTGCTCGGGAGTTCGGAGTCTCTGGCCGAACTCCAGGGTCGGTATCCCAGCCGTGTCGTCGGCCGATGGGGGGATGGGTCTTCGGGTCCTGCTGATGACACCGAGTCGATTGCGCGAATTCAGGAACGGAACGCGAACGTCGTAGTCGTTGGCTACGGGGCTCCGGGTCAGGTTCTTTGGATCGAGCGCAACCGGACGGCGCTGGAAGATGCCGGGGTCGCAGTGGCGATCGGGGTTGGGGGCGCGCTCGATTTCCTTTCGGGGAGAGTCGGGCGCGCTCCTGAACTTGTCCAGCGCGCCGGATTCGAGTGGGCATATCGCCTGGCAACACAACCGTGGCGGTGGCGACGGCAACTGGCGCTGCCTGTCTTTGCGGCCATGGTTCTGGAGTCATGGGTCCGGCAGGCTTGCCGAAACTGACATAGCTCATGCCGTATGCTTTGCAGCGATGAACCACTTCGTGAGTCCGGCCATTCATGACCTCTAGCTCGAATCTGCCTGAGTTTTCTCCCGGCGAGGCGCCTTGTAGCTACCACCCGGACGTGATGACCGGGTTGCGGTGCTCCCGCTGCGGGAAGCCCATCTGTTCCAAATGCGGGGTGCGTACCCCGGTCGGTTTGCGCTGCCCGGATTGCGCTGGCGTTCGCGGATTGCCAACATATCGCACCGATTCGAACACCCTCATCAAGTCGGCGATCGCCGGGCTTGCCGTGGCGATTCTCGTCGGCGTGATCCTTGGCTATCTTCCCGAATGGAACTTCTATCTGACATTGGTTCTTGGGTTCGGAGTTGCCGAGACGATGGCGCGGCTATCGAATGAAAAGCGTGGGCTCGACCTGCAAATCGTTGGATGGATTGCAGTGACGCTTGGGCTGGTCATCAGCCGCTGGGTGCTCATGGACCGGCTCGGGCTGCCGTGGGAAGTGGTGCGACAGATGCCTCCCGGTCTGGATCGATTCCTGAATCTCGAGCTCGTGCCCGATGGGGTCGTGGCCGTGATCCCGTTTCTGATCGTCTACCTCCGATTCCGATAGCTTCGGGTCGGAATTGGATCCCCTCGGCGACGATATCGAAGTCGGCAGTTCTGGCGCCTTTGGCGAGCCACCCGCGCCGGCACGGGGTCTGGCCGCGGTGGCGACTGTCATCTTCTTCGGGAGCCTGCTCGGCCGTGTGCTTGGCCTGGTGCGTGAGCAACTGGCAGCCAGCCGCTTCGGGGCCGGGGACCAGATAGCCGCCTTCACCATAGCCGACAACCTCAACACGCTCGTTTTCGATCTCATCTCCAGTGGAATGCTGGAAGCCGCTCTGATACCGGTCTTCGCGGCACTGGTGGCCGCCAGTCCCCGCGGGCGCGACGAATTACGCCGGTTGACCGGGTCGTTGCTGGCGCTTTCGGTCTCCGGCGCTGCGCTCCTGGCAACGTTGGGGGTTCTCTTCGCACCTGCCCTGGTGCGCTTGATGACCTCGATGGGTGATCGAGGCGACCAGCGAGACGCAGCCGCGACCGACCTTGCCATCCAGAACGTGCGGATCGTCCTGCCATCATTGGTCTTTCTGGTTGCCGGCACGGTGATGATCGCCGCGCTCTATGCGGTGCAGCGGCCGGGCGCGCCTTCACTGGGCGGCGCAGCAAGAAACCTCAGTGCAGTCGTATGTATCGTGATCCTGGGCAGTCGCTTTGGAGTCCGTTCCATGGCGATCGGCGTGCTGGCAGGGGCAATGCTGCTGGCAGGCATGCAGTGGCAAAGCCTGCGCCGGGCGCATCTGAGACCGCAACTCGGATACGACCGTTCGATGCCAGAGATACGAGAGATCGGGCGACTCTACTTGCCGGTGTTTCTCGGGTTGATCGTCTCTGCCATCGTGGTGGTCGTCGACCGCAACCTCGCCTGGCGAGCAGAAACCGACGCGGTCGGCGCGATGCGCTACGCCACGACATTGGCTCAGCTTGTGCTTGGGTTGGTGGTGGCGGCCGTCTCACTGGCGGTGCTGCCGCAGCTCTCGTACCACCATGCCAATGACGACGACGGCGGGTTTCGCGACAAGCTGGTTCAGGCGCTCAGCCTCATCACGGTGCTGCTCATACCGGCGGTTGTGGGAATGGCAGTGCTGGCGAAACCCATTGTCGCGTTGTTGTTCGAGCATGGCGAGACGGGCCCTGAGGCGTCCCGGCTGATCGTGGCCGCATTGCTGCTCTATCTCCCGGGCCACCTCTTGGCCGGGTATGACCAGGTCTTGATCTTCTCCTTCTACGCACGCAAGAACACGCTGCTTCCGGTCGCGATCGGTGTCCTCGCGAGCGCGAGTTACATGGTCGTCGCGCTCGGTTTGTTCGACCGATATCAGATGCGAGGGCTGGTGGCTGCCAACTCGGTCCAGTTTGCTGTGCACACCGCGCTCATGTTCTGGTTTGGACGGAGTTTCCTGGGGCGGACCGGGTTCTCCGCGCTCGGCAGCGTGGTCGCCCGGGCCGGTCTTGCGAGCATGCTGATGGGAGTGTTGGTCTGGTCGGTCTGGCGCGCGATCGAACGCCGAACTGTTGCGACACCGGGGGCGGAACTGATCGATGTCGTTGTGCCCGTCGGTGTCGGAATCTGCGCGTATCTGATTTTCGCGAGGTTCGTCCGGCTCGGTGAACTGAGTTCGTTCCTGTCGGTCGTCCGGCGGCGTTTCAGTTCGCAGGGGCGTTGAGCCGGCTTCCGACGAACCGCTCTCCAATGCGGTGCGCTTCGTCCCAGACGTCTGCGAATGGCACGCCATGCTCCCTTGCCAGTCGCGCGCAGTCGTCGTATTCGGGCGTCGCGTTGCTGACCCGCTCGTCGATCACCTTGAGTTTGAGGGCGACCTCACCGAATCGGGTGGCAACCGTGCGGAACGAGCGGTCGGCCTTCACGCGATCGATTGGGATGGCCCTGACGCCGAGCGACGTCGAGTTGCGCAAGATCACATCGCTGAGCTCGGCGCGGAGTCTCGCCGGCGCCAGTAGCGAAACCATGGTTCCTGGGCGCAGCTTCTTCATCTGCACTGGGGTCAGCCAGACTTCCAGCGCACCTGCCTCATAGAGACGCTCGGCCAGCAGTTCGAACGCCTGCGGGTTCATGTCGTCGATGTTGGTTTCCAGCAGCAATTCACGCTCTTGCTCGTGCGGCGTGGCGTAGTCGGCAGCGGAGAGGTAGACGCGTAGAGCGTTAGGCCAGGGGAGTTGCATCGTTCCAAAGCCGTATCCCACTCGACCGCCGCGAAATGGCTCCGTGACCGGGGCTGCGGTCGCGCCGATGATGGCGGCGCCGGTGGGTGTCAAGAGCTCCGCGCGTACTTCACTGTCGGCAGGGCCGGGCGGAACGATGGGGAGACCGGTTCGCGCAAGGATCTCCGCAGTCGCGGGCGCTGGCACTGGGAGACGGCCGTGACTCGTCATAACGAATCCATGCCCTGTTCGCAGCGGCAAGGTGGATGCTGTCTCGACGCCGAGCAACTCGAACCCAATGGCGGCTCCACAGATGTCCACGATCGAATCGACCGCTCCCACCTCGTGAAAATGCACCCGCTCGACCGGTGTCCGATGCACACGCGCCTCGGCCTCGGCCACCAGCTCGAACATCGAGATCGCGCGCGCCTTCATCCCATCGGGCAGTGCTGATGCCGTGATGAGTGTGCGAATCTCCGCCCAGTCCCGGTGCGGTTGATCTGGCTCCAGATCGACCGTGACCCTGGCGCCATGCACGCTGTTCTGCTCGACGGTCTCGGCCGAGATGTCCCAGCCGTTCGACAGGACGAGGCTTAGGTGGTCGCGAAGCGCGTCGATCGAGAGACCGAGATCGACGAGCGCGCCCAGCACCATATCACCGCTGGCGCCGGAGTAGGGGTCGAAGAGTATCGCGGGCACGAATCAGTCCATTCTTGCAGTCTGCGTATCATTCGCGACGATTGTGCCCGATTCGAGTCGACCGTGAGGAGTGTGAACCGTGTCCGCCATCAGTGATCCCGACAATCGAACATATGGCGGCCATTCGATGTGGGAGCCGCTGCGCCGGGTCATGGTGCGGCAACCCGGTCTCCCCGGTTCCGACAGCGATTGGCGCGACCTCGCCTATTTCCATCCGCCCGATCAGGCTCGGTCGGAAGCCGAACACGCTGCCTTTGTCGATCTCCTGAAGGCAAGCGGGGCTGAAGTGGTCATTGCGCCACCGGACGAACCCGGATATCTCGACGCGGTCTTCTGCTATGACCCGTCGCTGATGACCAACGGAGGGGCCATCCTGCTGCGGCCGGGCAAACCGCAGCGTGTCGATGAAGTGGCCTTTCATGCCAGGACGTATGCCGACATAGGAGTGCCGATTCTGGGAGCTATCGAGGCGCCAGGCACGGTCGAAGGCGGTGACACGCTCTGGATCGACGAGACGACGCTTGCTGTCGGCCGCGGGTATCGCACGAATCGCGAAGGGATACGACAGCTCCAGGCGATCGTCGAGCCGCTCGGCGTCACGGTGGTCAGCTATGACTTGCCGCACTATCACGGACCGGGAGAGTGCCTTCACCTGATGTCGTTCATCAGCCCTGTCGACGACAGGTTGGCCGTGGTCTATTTGCCGCTCATGCCGGTGCAACTGGTGGAAGACCTGCAGGAGCGTGGTTGGCGCTTCATCGAGGTTCCCGATGAAGAGTTCGAGCCGATGGCATGCAATGTGCTTGCGGTCGGCCCGAGCGACGTCATCACCATGGACGGGAACCCTGTGACCCGGGGACGAATGGAAACGGCGGGATGCCGGGTGCGGGTCTATCCAGGCCAGGAAATCTCGTACAACCGGGCAGGAGGTCCTACCTGCCTGAGCCGGCCACTCTGGCGAAAGGCTTGACGATTCGCCATATTTCCGCGTACCGTCAGGGAATCTCGAAAATCGAGAACGAACGGAGGCGCAGGCATCGGGCCGTCGCGCCGCCTTTGCGAAAGTCAGAATTGGAGTGACCGTTGATCGAGAACGAGCACACCGTGGATGTTTCCCGCGATCCTTTGGTTGACGAGCTTTCGCAGCTTGCGCCAGCCGAAGTTTGGAGCCGGTACAAAGACGGGCGGATCTCCCGCCGTGATCTCACCAAACTCTTTGGAGCCATCGGGCTTGCGGCCATGGGCGCCAAACTCATGGGCGGAGAGGCCCTGGCCCAGACCGAGCTGAACGCGATCGTCTGGGAGGGGTACACCGCCGAGGCATTTGCCAAGACCTGGGAAGATGCCAACGACGCCAAGATCAATTCGACTTTCATGGCATCGTCGGACGACGCATTCGCGCAGTTGCAAGCCGGCGGCGGCAGCAACTTCGACCTGGTTACAGCTTCGAACGACCTGACCCAGCGCCTCGTCGACGCGCAACTGGTGCAAGAAATCGACCCGAGCAAGCTGAGCAATTTCCCAGACCTTGTCGAGCAATTCCAGCGTCCTCCGTATATCTATTTCGGTGACAAGCTCTACGGCGCGAACTTCGCGTGGGGCCCGACCGTCATGCTGTACAACACAGAGGCCATCACGGAAGCGCCCACCTCCTGGAGAGCATTGCTCGATGAGCAGTATTCGGGGCGCATTGCCACCTGGAATGCCCCGATCCAGATCGCGCAGTACGCATTGCTGCTCGATCCCGTACCTGCAGATCCCTATATGCTCGACGATGCCCAGCTCGCGGCCGTGAAGGACATGTTGATGGCCCAGCGTCCGCTGGTGCGCGCCTACTGGAACTTCGGCGGCGAGCTGGCCGAGCTCTATGTCAACGGCGAGATCGATATCTCCGACGCATGGCCGTATGCCACCATCCAGGCGAAGGCCGGCGGAGCGCCGGTGGCAGAGGTCTGGCCGTCGGAAGGCGTGACGGGTTGGTCGGACTCCTGGATGATCACGACTGGCGCGCAGAACGTCGATCTCTGCTATTCATGGATCGACTTTATGATCGGTCCCGATGGACAGATGGGCGTACTGGAAGGGAACAAGTACGCAATCACCAACCAGAAGGTGATCGACTCCCTCCCAGAGGACCTCCGGGCCGAGCTCTACATGGACGACATCGCCACGTGGTACAACAAGATCCTCATGTGGAAGAACGTCCCGAACATGGACGCGTGGCTGCAGGTCTGGCAGGAGGCAACGGCCTCCTAGCGTGCCGCACGTACCAGTCCAGGAGCGGAGGGCGCCTGGCGTCCTCCGCTCCCTGTTTCGGCCGATCCTGTCGGAGTTGCATTGACCACCACGCTCGCGGAACCGAAGAGCACCACTGAACGTCGCCCCGGAGAGCTGGCGCGCGGATTGGCGCTGCTCGCGCCGCCAGTGGTCTGGATGCTCATCTTCTACCTGGTTCCGCTCATCATCCTGCTTGTCTACGCGTTCTGGTCGGTCGACTACCTGACCGTCGTGCGCGAATTCACGCTCGAAAACTTCGATACCATCATCAGCAACGAGCTCTATCCGCGAGTGATCGCGCGCACGATCGCCATCGCGGCGATCGTGACTTTTTTCGACATTCTGCTCGCGTTTCCGATCGCGTACTTTCTCGCCCGCAAGGTGACGCAACACCGCGAGCTGCTGCTGATGCTCGTCATTTTTCCCCTTTGGAGCTCCTACCTCGTGCGAGCGTTCGCGTGGCGCACGATTCTTGGTACCAACGGCATTCTCAACACCTTCCTCGAATGGGCGCATATCACGAACGAACCGCTCACCATTCTCCTTTTCTCGAAGGAAGCGATGGTGCTGACCTTCTCGCAGGTCTGGTTGCCCTTCATGATCTTGCCGCTCTACACCGTGCTCGACCAGTTGCCGAAGTCGCTCCTGGAAGCAGGGGCGGATCTCGGTGGGAACGGTTGGCAAACCTTCCGCCGCATCATCCTGCCATTGGCCTTGCCCGGCGTGGTGGCCGGCAGCCTGAGCGTGTTCAGTCTGACGATGGGCGACTACATCACACCCACACTCATCGGCGGACCTGGTGATCAGCTCATTGGCAAGATCATTGCCGACAACTTCGGCACTGCCAACAACTGGCCCCTTGGGGCGGCGCTCGTCTTCCCGCTGCTGATCGTCATCTTCGCGATGCTGCTGATAGCCAATCGCCTTGGCGCGTTGGGACGGAGTTCGGTATGAGCGCATCGTTGCCGATCAACAAGCCGCCGCGCGACTGGAGCAAATGGGGACTCGGCATTGCTTCGTTGTTGATCTATGGGTTTCTCTATCTGCCGATCTTCGTGGTCATCCTCTATTCGTTCAGCGCCACGAAGGTGAATGCCTGGCCAATTCAGGGATATACGCTCGACTGGTACCGCGAATTGCGGGCCGATACCGAGATTCGCAATGCCATTGGATTGTCAGTGCGGCTCGGCCTGGTGGCCGCGCTCTCGTCGCTCGTGCTCGGCACGCTCGGCGCATTAGCGCTCGACCGATACCGGTTTCCCGGCAAGCCCGCCATCCGCTTCCTTATCGTCTTGCCCATCACGTTGCCGGGAATCGTCACCGGTATCGCGTTGCTTGCGTTTTTCTCGCTGACTGACAAGCCGCTGGCGCAATGGACCATTCACATCGCCGGGCTTTCCTTCCCGATTCCTCTGATCATCGCCCACATCACATTCTCGATCACCCTGGTGTTGAGCACGGTGGCCGCACGGCTCTTTCAGCTGCCGCCATCGCTGGGCGAGGCGTCCGCCGATCTGGGCGCGTCGCCATGGCGCACGTTTCGCAAGGTCACGCTGCCGCTCATCTTTCCGGCGATGCTCTCCGGCGCAATACTGGCGTTTACCCTTTCGTTCGACGAAGTGGTGGTTTCGCTCTTTCTCAAGGGGCGAGACAATACATTGCCATTGTTGATCTGGGGTCGATTGCGTCTTGGGCTTTCGCCCGAGATCAACGCCGCGGCCACCATCATCACCGCGGTTTCGCTGGTCGGCATCGTGTCGTCGACCGTTCTCTTGGGACGCACCTTCTGGTCAGGGGGACCGGGCAATGAGTGAATCGACCGTCAATCCTCCTCGTTCGACTGCGACCGGTGTGCCGAGTGTGCAGATCGATCATCTCTACAAGGATTACGGATCGACACGCGCGGTCGATGGAATCTCACTCACGGTCGGGCAAGGAGAGTTCTTGACGCTGCTCGGACCATCCGGGTGTGGGAAAACCACGACGCTGCGCATGATTGGCGGGTTCGAGTACCCGACCGCCGGCAGTATCGCCATCAATGGCGAGCCTATGGGCAACCGGCCACCGTATCGGCGCCCGGTCAACACGGTCTTTCAAAGCTACGCGCTCTTTCCCCACATGTCCGTTGGCCAGAATGTCGGATACGGGTTGGAAATGGCCGGGGTTCCGAAGAAAGAACGTCAACGCCGCGTGGGGGAGGCGCTCGAACTGGTGCGTCTGCCGCACGTCGAAAACCGCAAACCGTCCCAACTCTCTGGTGGGCAACAACAGCGAATCGCGCTTGCGCGAGCGCTTGTGAATCGTCCGCATGTCCTGCTTCTCGACGAGCCGCTCGGCGCGCTCGACCTCAAGCTTCGCAAGGCAATGCAGCTGGAGTTGAAGAGCCTGAACCGGGAGGTTGGCATCACCTTCATCTACGTCACGCACGACCAGGATGAAGCCCTGACGATGTCGGACCGGATTGCAGTCATGAATGCCGGCAAGATCCTGCAGCTCGGCGATCCCCGCGAGATCTACGAGCATCCCAGAAGCCGTTTCGTGGCGGACTTCATTGGCGAAACGAACATGTTGCGTGGAACGCTGTCTTCAGTCGACGGCAGCACCGCCACAATCGAGCTTCCGTCCGTCGGGGCAATTCGCGCGCTGGCCAATCAGGTCGCAGTTTCAGCCAAACCAGGAGATTCGCTCGAGGTCTCGATCCGGCCCGAGCGGATGTCGTTGCATCGTCCCGAGGATGTGCACGGGGACCATGCCGGGGAAAACCGGCTCGACGGGGTCATCGCCGATGCGATCTATCTTGGAACCCACACGACGCTCATAGTTCGCTTTGCGGACGGTCAAAGCGCGGCAGTTCACCTTCAGAACAGTGCCGTGCAACCGCGCGAGTTTTCGCTCGGTGATGGAGCCACCGTGCTCTTCTCACACCAAAGCGCTGCCGTGCTCGAAGGCGAGTGAAAGAAAGTCAGAATCGGCTTCTGGCGCCCCTAACGCGAACTTCTTGATCGAAAACAACGAAAAAGTGCGGTTTGGAACGCTCCTATTTGGAGCTTGACATGTCGCGATTTCACTGTACAATCCTGCCACCTTGAAAAAATTCACAGGGCTTTGTTCGCCTTTCCACATCGTCTGTGGGGTAGGGGTTGGGATGAATGGATAGTTCTGCTCGGTATCGTTCTGTCGACTGTTTGACCATCATCGAACAGCGGCTGCCGGCTTTGCACGGAGCATCGCGCCGTGTGGCCGAGGCCATTGTTCGGGACCCCTGGTCGATTCTCGGAATGACTATTTACGACGTGGCTGCCGCTGCTGGCGTCTCGCTTCCGTCGGTCACCCGCTTCTGCCGCGCGGTCGGTTACACCGGCTTCCGCGAGCTGGTGCAAGGTATCGCTCAGTCGCTCGGGCGTCTCGAAGCAAAAGACCTGGAGAACGCCGAGCAGGCGGCCGATTCGCCAAACGCAATTCCAGATGTGGTTCGTGCGGTTGTCCGGCAACAAGTCGAAGCACTGCAGGTGACCGCTCGCACGATCGATCTCGAAGCGATCAACGCGGCAACCCAGGCCATTGCGAAAGCCCAGCATGTCTATGTGCTCGGTCATGGCGCCGCTCATGTGCCGGCGCTCGGGATGGCCGTCAAGCTGAACTGGGCCGGTGTAGCCGCAGTGGCTACTCCACTCGACATGTTCACGAACCAGGTCGTTGCACTTGGGCCGAACGATGTGGTGGTTGGTCTCTCACATCAGGGCCGCACACGGGACACGATCGACATGTTGGCGCTGGCGCACGATTTGGGCGCGACGACGATCGGCATTTCCACGGTGCCGCAGTCGCCGCTCGGCGCGGTTTCGGACATTTCCATCGCGGTGCTGACACCAGAGGCGGCTCGGGCCGGGACGTTCCTGATTGCATTCGACACCCTGATGGTGATCGCCGACGTGCTCGCGGCGCTCGTTTCCGAGACAAAGTGGGCCGGTTCTCCGCCGAATCGCGGCGACGTGGTCGAGTGGATCGAGACGAAGCTGCGTGTTGGACCGCTGCCGCGTGACAAGAGCGGGATTTCCCGCTACGAACGAGTCGAAACGCCGGAGGCCGAGCTCGTTGTCGGATGACGCGCAGGGAGGGTCGGTTCGAACGGACGTCGAGGAACTGCTCCAGGAGCTGACTGAACGTGATGACGACGTCGTCCAGCTGACAATCGATCTGATCACCGCTCGGAGTCCGAATCCTCCCGGAGACGAAACAGCGCCCGCGAACGTCATCATCGATACGTGCCGGGCGCTCGGCTTGCCGCAACCGGTTGTCGTGGAAGCCGACGTCACGCGCCCAAACCTGATGCTCACGCTCGAGGGGAATGGCCCGGGACCGCACCTGGCGTTTTGCGGTCACACGGACACTAAGCCCGCTGGCGACGCCATATCTGAATGGCGAACCGACCCATATGTCGGAACGACAATCGGGGACCGGCTCTATGGGCTCGGTTCGACCGACATGAAGGGCGCGCTGGCCGCGATGCTCTATGCAGCGGAGTGGTTGCAGCGTCACGCGAATCTCTGGTCAGGAAAAGTCAGTTTCTTGTTCAGCGCGGACGAAGAATATGGCAGCGCCTATGGCGCCCACTTCCTTGCCAAGGAGGGGGTACTGGCCGGCATCGACGCGATCATCCTGGGAGAACCTTCGGGCATCCACGAAGACTGGGACGCAATTCGCATCGTTTCTCGAGGCGCGTCCTGCTTCGAGGTCGTGGTCCGCGGAACTCAGATGCATTCATCGCTTTCTGATTCGCTCGGTGCGATCAATGCCGTCGAAGCGATGGCGCGACTCATGGTTTGCTTCCGGGATGAACTCGAGCTGCGCTATCCCGAGCATCCGCTCTGCCCTGCGGGCCCCACGATCAACATTGGTGTCCGCACAGTGGGCGGCGTCGGGTACGGAGTCGTGCCAGGCCAGGCGACCTTCTACTCTGACATCCGCACACTCCCTGGCATGGACCAGGAGACATTTCGTGAGGACATCCAGGCTGCAATCGACCGATGCTCGCCGGTACTGAATGGCGCAACGGCGACGGTTGTCTGGCCGGAGGGAATGAGCTGGTCGGCTGCGACCGAGGTGGCTCCCGATCATCCGGCGGTTGTCGCGTCTCGCCGGGCGGCCCGTGCTGTGCTCGGGCATGAGGCGCCGATTGCTGCGTTTACTGGTGGAACCGACGCTATTGCATTTCAGGGTCTCGCCGGCATCCCGACCCTGGCGGCGCTAGGGCCCGGCTTGTTGCCGCTTGCGCATGGACCCAACGAGTGGGTGAGCCTGATCAGTCTCCGCCAGGCGATGCGCATCTACGTGCTGACGGCCATCGAGTACAGCAGGTTGGTGTAAGCGAGCGGCATTGGCGAGGGCGCATGGGAGTCGAACCCACCGGCGCCGGGATCACCGCCGCCCGCACAGTTTTGAAGACTGGGAAGGCCACCGGGCCCTTTCCGCCCCCATACCGCGGTGTAGCATATGCGCAAGCGGACGCTGAGTCGACAGCGCGCCCGTGGGCGTGAGCGTCTGCGATCGAATCGACATCATTCGCTGAGTGCATGAATCAATGGGCAAATTCAAGAGCGGTGGCGGAATCCCATTTTACTACTGGTTTCTGAGCGGACTTGTCCTCGGTTTGCTGATGGGCTGGTTCTTTCACGGCACGATCAACATGATCCTGCGCATGCTCCTGTTGGTGGGTGTCATTGCGGTCATCGTGCTCGGGGTCTACCTCTGGCAAAAATCGAGTGGCTCGAACAGTTCGAGTGGGGTAGTGTCGGATATCCCCGAAGCAAATTGGCGAGACATCGACCCGTCGGGTCGAAAGTAGGAGCCATCGTCTGGCGTCCTGGATCGTATTGATCGGCGTTCTCTTTGGCGTCGGCATCTTGCTCGGGTTCATCGGCGCCGGTGGTGGAGGCGTGCTGATCGGGTTGCTCAGCGGGGTTTTCGGGCTCGAGATCGATAGGGCCATCGGCACCGCCCTGGCTGCCATGTGCGTTGTCACAATCTTTGGCGCGGTTTCCCACTATCGCGAAGGGCACGTTGCCACCCGGATCGGACTCATCGTCGGCATCACGGGAGTCCTCGGCGCCGCCATGGGCGCCGAGTTCGGTCAGCTCGTGCCCAATCGGGTGCTCGAGCTCGGCGCCGGACTGACGCTTTGGTCATTGGCGGGCCTGGTTTGGTACCGCACGCGCATCGTCGCCCGTAGCCCCCGCACAGAATTTGACCGGCCCCCATTGACGCGGGGAGAGGAGCTCGTCCGCGGCGTTGCGCTTGGAGGAACCGGAGGGATTGCAGCCGGGTTCTTCGGTGTCGGGATGGCGCCGTATCTCCAGTTAGGCTTTCTGACGGCGTTGCGGCTCACGCTCGTGCAAACGATTGGCACGACTATGCTGACGCTTGTGTTCATCAGCGGGTCGGCCGCGACGGTGCTCGCACGACACGGAGACGTTTCCGGACGTCATCTCGTTGCGGCGGTGATTGGCCTGTCGAGCGGATCGTATCTCGGCGCGAAGTTCACCGCGCGGGCTCCGTACCGGCTGTTGCGGGCGACGGTCGTGGCGGTGCCACTCATTGCCGGCGCGATGGTCCTCTTTCTCTAGCCCGGAACGGGACACAGATCACCAGGCGGGTACAATCGGGAGGGATGGCCGGGCGAGAGCCCTGTCTCCAAAGGTTCGAATTGTTCAGGAGCTCATGCGCATGACCGTTGCGTTCACAAAAGAGGACGTTCGCGAAGGCCTCAAACAGGTCTACGATCCGGAGATCGGTATCAACATCGTCGATCTCGGTCTTGTCTACGACGCCGACATTTCCGAAGCGGGTGACGTGCTCGTTACGATGACATTGACGTCGCTGGGATGCCCACTTGGACCAGTCATTGTTCAGGAAGTCCAGGGAGCGTTGCGCGAGTTTCCGAACATCGGGGACATCGATGTCAAACTGGTTTGGAGTCCGCCCTGGTCGCCTGACATGATGAGTGAGGACGCGAAAGACGAGCTGGGGATGTGGTAGCCGTCTGCGAGCGAAGGCATTCAGCTATTTCGCGGTTGTTTGTGCCACGCGCCGAGCCGTTCCCGACTACAATGCACGCGGCACGGAATCATTACCGGACCGCGGTCCAGTTGTGCGTGTCGTTTGGCGCTTCTACGGGAGCGGCAGTGGGAGGATCCTCGGGCGTGTTGTCCGGATTGGGAGGGCGAGCGTAGATGGCGAAGCGATTTTTCTCGATGACGGGCATTGCCGTTGTCGTCTTGATCGTTCTCGCGGCGTGCGGATCGCCGAATGACGACGAGCCGCATCCAACCGTGACCCGCATCGCCAGCCCGATCAATGCTCCCGTGCTCAGTCCCACTCCGGAGGAGGGGGCAGAGCCAACTGCCGCGCCAACCGAAGAAGCCGGTGGAGATTCAGGGAACGCAACAGCCGATGCGGGTGATGGCAGTCAGGAAGTAACCATCGTCGGACATGACATCTACTTCGATCCAGCTGAAGTCAAGGTTAAAGCCGGGAAGGTGACCTTCATTCTTCCGAACGAAGGCGCTGCCGAGCACGACTTCAGCATCGATGCGTTGGATATCCACGTGAATATGCCTGCAGGAACCACACAGACACTCGAAGTGGACATCCCGGCAGGCACGTATGACTTCTACTGCAACATTCCTGGGCACAAGGACGCAGGAATGGTTGGCACCTTGGTGGTCGAGTAATTCCACCTTCGTAGTACGAATCAGCGTGGTGATTGTCTGACGGAGCGCACAACGTGCGCTACACTAGCGCTGATAACGAAACGTATGCCCTGTTAATGTCCGTATTCAATCGATGTGGGGAGGAAAGCGGATGTCTCAAAAATCTGGTCCCGGTTGGGTCCGGGGCACCGGCAGGCGAGATTGCCCTGTCGGTTACCCGGTAAAGGGCAACGAGCCCTCGAACGTCTACTACGAGCCGGGAGACCCAGGGTATCCCCAGGTTATTCCGGAGATGTGCTTCGAGGACGCTGCCGTTGCCGAGAAGGTCGGCTTCACTCATGTGAAGGGTGGAGGCGCCGAAGCCGCTGCGGCTCCTGTTGGCTTCATGCGCGCAACCGGTGGACGCGAGTGCCCGGCCGGGTATCCCATCAAGGGCAATGAGCCGTCGAATGTCTACTACCGCCCCGAGGATGCCGGCTATGCCCAGGTCATCCCCGAGGTCTGCTTCGCCGACGTCTCGGAGGCCGAGAAGGCTGGTTTCACTCGCGTGAAGCATGAGGCCGCAAAGAAGACCGAGCCAGTTGCCGCTGTCCGCAAGGAAGAGGCAGCCGTCGCTGGCGCAGCTGCCGCGGCCGGCGTCGCCGCTGCCAAGGCCGCTGACACAGCGAAGGCCGAACCGGCGAAAGCCGCTGAGGCAGCTCGGGTTGCTGCTCCGCCGCCCCCGCCGCCCCCGCCGCCCCCGCCCCCGCCCGTTGCTGAGGCCTCTGGTGGCGGATGGATGAAGTGGTTGCTGCCGCTGCTTGCGCTTGCCGCGCTCGCCGCCGGTATTTGGTACTTCACCCGCGACGACGATAAGAAGGACGAGACCCCAACTGCGGCGCCTACCGTTGCAGCCACGGTCGAAGCTGAAGCCGAGGGCTCTGTCGAGGCGATTGCGACTGAGGTCGTGGGCGCCGAGGGCACCGCTGGATCGGTCGTTGGTGATATCGAGGGCAGCGTCGAGGCCGGTGTTTCTGCGGCCGAAGGCACTGCAGAAGTGATGGCGACCGATGTTGCCGGCACCGTCGAAGCCTCTGGCATCGAAGGGACCGTTGAGGCCGCAGCTGGTGCTGTCGAGGGCACGGTCGAGGCCGTGGCGACGACTGCCGCGGGCACGGTCGAAGCTGGCGTGGCCGCGGTCGAGGGCTCGGTCGAAGCTGAGATCGCTCCCGTCGAGACTGGTGTTGCCGAAGGCGAGGCTACGGTCGAATCCGCAATGGCAACCGGCGCCGCGTCTCCAGTCGCATCGCCTGCCGCTTCTCCGGCTGCTGCCGGCGGCATGAAGCTCATCGCCAAGGACATCGCGTATGATCCGACCGCGCTGACGATCAAGGCATCTGACTTGCCGGTGACGATCACGTTCGAGAACACCGGCGCCGCCGAGCACGACTTCGTGATCGACGCGCTCGATATCAAGGTCACCGCCGCTCCGGGCGAAACCGTCGATATCGTGATCCCGGCTGGAACTGCTGCGGGCGAGTATGCCTTCTACTGCTCGGTTCCTGGTCACAAGGAAGCCGGCATGGTCGGCACCCTGACCGTCGAGTAGATTTCGCGAACATCGATTCGAACGAACCCCGGGCACTTGCCCGGGGTTCGTTGCGTTTCAGCCGACCAGAGAGGCACCGAGGAAGCCCGGCAGGATCGCGTTTCTGCGGAAGGTTACGGCCGCGCCGCCTCGACGATCAGCCAGGAGCCCAGCGGGCCCAACGGCACGCGACGATCGAGCGAACGTGCAGCGTACCGGATGCGGATAATGTCCAGATCGACATTGGCGGTCGTTTGAGAGCGCCGTTCGTCCAGGAGTCTCCCGACGAACCATCCGAGCTCGGACAGGCCCGTACCACGCTGATCGACGGATGTTAGCGAAAAGCCGCTTTCGACGATCAGCGCATCGAGATCCGCTTTTCGATAGCGGCGACGCCAGCCTGATTCAGAGAGCTCAGGCAGGAGAGAGTCGGAGCCGCGCAGGTCGTGCAAGTAGCGGTGCCAGTTCGCCCCGTCCATCCATGTGGTGGGACCAAGATAGGGCGCCAGGACGGTCAGTCGTCCGCCGGGCGCAATCACGCGGTGCACTTCGGAGAGCGTCGCGCGCTCATCACGCACATACTCGAGCAGATCGGCGAGCACGATTTGTTCGAACGAGCGATCGGCAAAGGGGAGTCGGCTCGATGAGACGGAGACGACGCCGAACGGTGTGGTTGCCTTCCACCCGATGTCTCGATCCGCGACGCCGTGACGGTTCAACTCCGGAGGACCAGCGTCCCCCGGTGGATTTCGGTCCCAGGCTTCGAGACGGAGCGACTTCTCGTCGGTCACAATTGACTGGACTCCGGTTGTGCTCCGCGGATCCTTGCGCGCGAGCATTCGAATCATCGATAGGTACGCTCGCACATGGAGCTCTATTCGCTACATCCATTGCCGGAAACCGAGGTTTCGGAGTTCCTCCAGCGCATCGAGCTGGACCGCCGGACTACTGATGGTACTACCCCGGATCGCCTGACTTCGCAGTACTGGTATCGCCAAATCCTCGAGCGTGCAAGTCTGCGGCCGAGCGACATCTCCTTTGGACTCGCCGGATGGCTCGCTATGCGGCAACCGGTGTTCGCGCGGCAAGGGTTGAGTCTCTCGAGTTGGGAAGCACGGGTAGATCGAGGATCCGGCATGCTGCTTCGGCCACCCTCGCGCTTGTTTGGGGATGCCGGTCTCGACATCACCGTCGCGCGTGCAATGCCGATCCGAATTGGGGGAGGGGACGCGATGACCGGCGGCGCATACGTACCGGCACGCCTGATGGGCGACTACCTCGAACGTCTCGACCAGCACAGCCTTCGCTCGGTGCGGCGCTTGAACGAGGCCGAGATGGACGGGCCTGAGCAAATGGCGCTGTTGCTGGAAGCTGCTCGCTATGCCAACGCGAAGGGTTTTGGGCTTTTCGAGGCGGTCGACTTGCTCGATGGAAGCGACCCGGGAACCTGGCCGAGTGGAGCTCGCGTGGTTACGCGCGCAACCGATCGCGCCGAGGTGGAGCGGCTGCGACAAGCAAGCTTACCGCCCAAAGAGCCTGGCCTGATCGCGAGGCTCCTCGGGCGCAAACGATAGCTCCATCCATCGACCTCGTTTCTGAATTGTGCTGTGACCTTGACACGCATCGTTTAGGCTTGTTTTGCGGCGTGAGTTAGCACTCTGCCGCCGAGAGTGCTAAAATTGCCCAAGGCAAGAAACGATGACTGACAACTTTCGATCGAAACCACCGCAAGAGCACCCACCGATCACCGAGCGCCAGCAGCAGGTGTTGCGGTTGATCGTGCGCGAGCATGTCTCGAACGGAAGACCAGTCGGTTCGAAGTCGTTGGCCGATCGGTATTCGATAGGCTACTCCGCCGCCACCATTCGGAACGAGATGGCCGAACTGGAAGCGGCTGGCTATGTCGGTCACCTGCATACGTCGGGCGGACGTGTACCGACCGATGCAGGCTATCGGTACTTCGTCGGTCACTTGATGGACGATGTCGATTTGCCGGCGGGCGATCAGATCATGATTCGGCACCAATTCCGCCAGGCGGAAACGATGCTGGACGATTGGCCCGAGCTTGCCGCTTCGGTGCTGGCGGAAATCGCCGGAAATGTGTCGGTTGTCACTTCGCCCAAGGTCAATACCGCGCGTATTCGGCATCTGGAGCTGATCTCGCTGCAACCGCAGCTGGCGTTGCTGATCCTGGTGACTCGGGAGAGCTCGGTTCGCCAATCGATGGTTCATCTGCCGGTGACGGTCGATCAAGATGATCTGCGGGTACTCGCCGGACAGCTATCCGCCGATCTCTCAGGACGATCGGCAGACGAGATCCAGAAGTACGTGATTGGCGCGTCCCCGTTGGCGACTGCGGTGGTGGACCAGGTGATCGCCATGCTGCGACAAAGCGACGCGCCCGACCAGTTGTCGATTCGAAGCAAAGGGCTGCAGAACATCGTTGGCCAGCCGGGCATCGAAGATGACGACGTGCATGCGGTGTTGCAGCTCGTGCAGGGCGGCGCGTTCCTGAACGCCATCTTGCCGCAGATTCAGTCGGTCGATCGCGTGCAAGTTTTCATTGGACGGGACGAGCTTCCCGATCAGCTTCAGCGCTTTGGGGTCATCGTGGCCACATATGGCATCGATGACAACGTGAAGGGGCTGATCGGTGTGCTGGGCCCGACGCGAATGAGCTACTGGCGCACGATTTCTACGGTCCGGTACATGTCACGATTGATTAGCGATCTGGTGGCGGATCTCTATCCGTCCGCTGGATAAAGGATGGTGAGGTGAGGGGATATTCGACGCATCCCGACAATGACGGGATGGAGATGGAGGAGTCGGCAGTCGCCGCCGAAGCGGATCTGGAAGCCGAACTGCTGGAGCAGAGTCTTGGGATCGCAGAACTGGTCGCGGAGCGGGACGGCTATCTCGAACAGTTGCAGCGCACCACTGCCGACTATGCGAACTATCGACGGCGCACAGAAAACGAGCGGGTGCAAACCCGGAAGAATGCGACTCGCGACCTGCTGATCCAGCTCGCGCCGATAGCTGACGACTTCGAACGCGCGCTCGCGAGCATTCCACCAGACCAGGCCGATTCGAGTCTGGCGCAAGGGGTTCGCCTCATCGAGCGCAAGCTTGCCGCGGTGCTTGCAAATCAGGATGTGCGCAAGATCGACGCGCTCGGACAGCCGTTCGATCCGGCGGTACACGAAGCGGTCACACAAGACCCTGACAACACAGAAAACGTGGTGGTCGAGGTCTTTCAGAATGGATACACCCTGGGTGATCAGCTGCTTCGCCCAGTCATGGTGCGCGTCGGCAATCTGCCACGCGCCAACTAACGCAACGCAGCCAGCAAACGACTCGTAACGAACGAACACAAAGGGAGAACGCAACGAATGGGACGAATGATTGGTGTGGACTTGGGAACCACGAACTCGGTGGTCGCAACGATCGAGGGTGGTGAGCCGGTTGTTATTCCGAACGCGGAAGGCGAGCGTCTGACGCCGTCGGTCGTGGCTGTCACCAACAGCGGAGAGCGTCTGGTCGGCCGCTTTGCGCGCCGGCAGGCGGTGACCAACCCGGAGAACACGATCTTCTCGATCAAGCGCTTCATGGGCCGCAAGTACAAGGATCCTTCTGTCCAGGAAGACCTCAAGCATGTGCCGTATCAGGTGCGTGAGGCGTCCAACGGCGGTCTGGAAGTCAAGATGGGCGACCGGTGGTACAGCCCGCCGGAAATCTCGGCCATGATTCTGCAGAAGCTGAAGGCTGATGCCGAGGCGTACCTGGGGCAAACCGTCGACCGCGCTGTCATCACCGTGCCGGCGTACTTCGACGACTCGCAGCGACAGGCGACCAAGGATGCCGGCAAGATCGCTGGTCTCGAGGTCGAGCGCATCATCAATGAGCCGACCGCTTCAGCGCTCGCATACGGGCTCGAGAGCAAGGCCGACGAGAAGATCGCGGTCTACGACCTTGGCGGCGGCACCTACGACATCTCGATTCTCGATCTCTCCGAGGGCGTCTTCCAGGTGCTTGCCACGAATGGCGACACGCACCTCGGCGGCGATGACTTCGACCAGAAGATCATCGACTGGCTGGCGGACGAGTTCAAGAAAAAAGAGGGCATCGACCTTCGCAACGACCGCATGGCGCTCCAGCGGCTCAAGGAAGCCGCTGAGAAGGCCAAGATCGAGCTTTCCAGCACGCAGCAGACCGAAGTCAATCTGCCGTTCGTTACGGCGGATGCCAGCGGTCCCAAGCACTTGCAGGAGACGCTGACCCGCTCCAAGCTGGAGCAGTTGGTCGGCAGCCTGATCGACCGCACCGTGCCGCCGATGGAAGCGGCCCTCAAGGACGCCGACCTCTCCAAGAGCCAGGTGGACGAAGCGATCCTTGTCGGCGGCCAGACTCGCATGCCGGCGGTCCAGCAGAAGGTCAAGGACTACTTCGGGAAGGAACCGCACAAGGGCATCAACCCGGATGAGGTGGTCGCGCTGGGCGCAGCCATCCAGGGTGGTGTGCTCGGTGGTGAGGTGAAGGATATTCTCCTTCTCGACGTGACCCCGCTGACGCTCTCGATCGAGACCCTGGGCGGTGTGGCGACTCCGCTCATCGAGCGAAACACCACGATTCCGACTCGCAAGAGCCAGGTCTTCACCACTGCGGCGGACAATCAGCCTCAGGTCGAGATCAACGTGCTCCAGGGCGAGCGCCCGATGGCGAACGACAACAAGAGCCTCGGGAAGTTCATTCTGGACGGCATTCTGCCGGCTCCGCGCGGTCTTCCGAAGATCGAGGTTACGTTCGACATCGACGCGAACGGTATCCTGAATGTCACCGCGCGCGATCAGGCGACCAACAAGGAGCAGAAGATCACCATCGCTGGATCGTCTGGGCTTTCGGATAGTGAAGTCGAGCGCATGGTGCGTGAGGCCGAGTCGCATGCCGATGAGGACCGGGCCCGCCGCGAAGCCATCAGCGTGCGCAACGATGCTGAGAGCAACGTCTACCAGGCCGAGCAGGTGCTGCGCGAGCATGGCGACGTGATTCCGAGTGAACTGAAAGCCGAGCTCGACACCAAGATCGCCGAGCTCAAGGAGATCCTGGAGAAGGATCCTGAGAACACCGAGCGCATCCAGCCGGCGTCGGCTTCGCTGGTCGAGTCGCTGCAGAAGGTCGGGTCGGCTGTCTATGGCGCACAGCAGGCAGCCTCCTCGAACGGCGTGTATGAAGAACCGAGCGCCGGTGCGGCCGAGGACGACGAAGCGACGGTCGAGGGCGAGTTCCGCGAAGTCTAGCGAACTGCATCGAACGCGAACCGAGAAACGGGAGGGCGCAAGCTCTCCCGTTTTGCTACCTTCTTTCGTGGAGCAGTCTTCTCGGTTCGATCAGGAAAGATAGAGCCGCAGCGCCGCTGCGAGCAGCACGATGAGCCCGAGTCCGGCTGCGATCACATACCAGCCATTGACCTCGACATCGATGACATCTGGTTGCGGAGCATCGACACCGTCGTACGGCTCAGGCTCCTCGATGGCGAGCGGCACGGTCGATGCTGCCGGGCTGGACATAGCCGTCGGAAATGTCACCTGCTCCACCGCGACATCTGTCCGCTCGAGTCCCCCGAGCCAGGTCGGAAGGTCTTCCGGCCCTACCAATTGCCCCGGATCGAGTGACGTATCGAGCGCCAGGCGATCACTGAACGGCGTTTCCGGAGCGGCAACGGCAACGGCAACCGTTGGGGCCATCTGCTCGACAATGACGGGGGCCTCGGCAGGCGGTTCGGAGTCGATGACTGCCGCCGGGGCCTGCGCCTGTGGGAGCGGCGTGTCGCCGTCCCTCAACCATTCTGGCAGCAACAGCTTCGGATCAGATGAATTACTCGAGCTCATCGACTGCTCCCGAACAGGTCATTGGTGTCAAGCCAGATCGTTACCGGGCCGTCGTTCACCAGCGATACCTCCATGTGCGCACCGAAGATACCAGTTTCTACCCCGATGCCACAGTCGGTCAATGCATCCCTGAACGAAGCGATCAGCGGGATCGCCTGATCTGGAGGGGCAGCGCCGACGAAGCTGGGGCGGCGTCCCTTGCGCGCATCCGCGGCCAGTGTGAACTGAGAAACGACCAACGCCTTGGGGCCATCTCCGGAAAGATCGAGCAACGATTGATTCATCTTGCCGTCGTCGTCTTCGAAGATCCGAAGATTGGCGATCTTGCGCGCGAGTTGCCGCGCGATGTCGTCGTTGTCTCCCGGGACAGCGCACGCAAGGATCAGCAATCCCGCCCCAATGGCCCCCACGATCTGACCATCCACGCGCACCTCGGCGCGCTGCACCCGCTGCAAGACCGCTTTCACAATCGGTCCATCAGGCTTCGGTCGATGAGGGTCGCAATCGCCAGAGCGGCGATCCCCTCAGCGCGTCCGATCGCCCCCAGTTTCTCGTTTGTCGTAGCTTTGATCCCAATTGCACCAACCGGTATCTCGAGATCCTGGGCAATGACGGCGCGCATCGCATCGAGATGCGGCGCGATACGCGGCCGCTCCGCAATCACCGTGGTATCGACATTGGAGATCGCAAAGCCGGCATCGCGCACCTGGTCCGCGCTCGTTCTCAGGATGATGCGGCTGTCGATTCCGGCAATCGACGCATCGCCTGGAGGAAAGCGATGGCCGATGTCTCCCAACCCAGCGGCGCCAAGCAAGGCATCGGCAAGCGCATGCAGCAGGACGTCGGCATCAGAATGCCCAGCCAGGCCGAGATCCGACGGGATCGTAATCCCGCCAAGCACCAGGGGACGCCCTTCGGCAAAAGGATGAATGTCGTAGCCGATCCCGGTTCGAATCATCGCGTTCGCGCCTCGAAGAGTGCCTGCACCAGGTGGAGATCGGCCGGGTAGGTCACCTTGATGTTGTCGTTGCGCCCGGGAATGACATGCACCGCATGCCCCAACGATTCGACAAGGGAGGCCTCGTCAGTGACCGTTGTGCCATTTGACTCTGCGGCGGCGAACGCCTCCAGCAGCAGATGCTTGCGAAACGCCTGGGGCGTCTGAACGGCCACCAGGTCATCGCGCGGCACCGTTTCCAGGACCGTGTTCTCCTGCACCCGCTTGATCGTATCGGACACCGGTACTGCAGTGATGACCGCGCCATGCTCCCGCGCAGTTTCGATAACGAGATCGAGGAGGTCGGCGGTCACCAGCGGGCGGGCTGCATCGTGGATGGCCACGACATCGACATCGTCCGACGTGGCGCATAGACCGGCACGTGCCGAATCCTGCCTGCGAGCGCCCCCAAGCGCCAGGGTCACTGGTTTGGTCTCGTCGAACATGGAGAGAAGAGCGCCTGCGGCTGCTTGTGAGTGCTCGCCGCAGACGAGCACGATCTCGTCGACGAGCGTTGCATTGGCCGCCGCGGCCAACGACCACCAGGCCATCGGCATCCCATTGGTCATGGCGAACGACTTGCCGGCGTTCCCAAAGCGCTGCCCTGAACCGCCCGCAACGACAATGGCGGCAGCGGTCATACCGGGGCCATCCCGATCTCGGCGCGCACTGCGTTCGCCGCGTTTCGCAACTGTCCGACACTCTCCGGAGGCACGAAGACCCCGCCCAGATCGACCGATTTCACTCCTTCACCGTGATAATCGCTGCCGCCGGTGGCCAGGAGGTCGAAGTCGTGTGCCAGCGATGCGAGTTCGTTCTGCACCATCGGCTCGTACTCGCCGTAGTAGCACTCCACTCCGGTCAACCCAGCTGGCGCCAGGCGTTCCACCGCGACCCTCGGCTGCTTCGTGCTCCATGGATGCGCCAACACCGCTACGCCCCCCGCATGGCGAATAGCGGTGATTGCGCCTTCCGGAGTGATTTTTTCGGAGAGCGCGTAACCGGGGCGGCCGCGGGTGAGATAGCGTGCGAACGCGTCTGAAACGCTCTCGGCGTAGCCATTTGCGACGAGCACCCGGGCAACATGTGGGCGACCGACCGTTCCTCCTTGGGAGAGCGCAAACACTTCATCCTGATCGATGGGAATGCCCGCCGCATTGAGGTTGGCGCAGATCTGCTGAATGCGTGTCTGCCGCGTGGCGTTCATCCAGGCGAATTCGCGCTGGAGGGATTCAGAGCCCGGATCGATGAAGTATCCGAGAATATGCGCTTGCAGCCCATCGATCTCCGAGCTCAACTCGACACCCGGGATCACTTCGACGCCGAGCCGCAGGCCCGTGTCGATTGCCTCCGCGACTCCGCCGGTCGTGTCGTGATCACAGAGCCCGATGACAGACACGCTCCGCTCCGCGGCATACCCAACCAGTCCGGCCGGAGTCCGCAGGCC
This sequence comes from Thermomicrobiales bacterium, assembly GCA_041390825.1. Classification (NCBI taxonomy): domain Bacteria; kingdom Pseudomonadati; phylum Thermomicrobiota; class Thermomicrobia; order Thermomicrobiales; species Thermomicrobiales bacterium. The sequence goes on along the minus strand of JAWKPF010000007.1, from coordinate 51,524 downwards.
GTCAGAGGCAGTCGTGTGGCAGTGAAGATCGACGCTCGAAAGCGCGGGCAAACGCATGGGCCACCTGGTTGGACGAAAAGGGGCCTATCGTTGCTCGATCACCAGCCGGATTGCTGTGCGCTCCTCGTTGTCGATCGTGACATCGATAAACGCTGGCAGACAAATGGCGTCGATTTCAGATTCGAGAAGATATTCCCGAGCGATAGCGATCGCCTTGACCGCCTGGTTGGTGGCGCCTGCGCCAATTGCCTGCACCTCCGCTCGGCCGTTCTCCCGCACCACGCCAGCGATCGCGCCAGCGACCGCGCTCGGGCGGGACTTGGCGGAGACTTTCAACACTTCGGTGTCGGATTGCGCCGGAGCCACCATCAGGGGGGAAGGCGCAGGCTTGGCCACTGACGCCACGGTCTCCCATCGATCGATCTCGACACGCTCGTAGGTTGCGGAGAGCACATGCCCATTGCTGGAATGGGAAGGAACCGTCGCAACCTCGAGGTCTTCGATCATCTCGAACGCCTCAGTCTCGACGGCTGCCGAAGTGACGCTTGGCTCATCGGTTGCTTCGACCTCGTCGTCGTCAGGCAGAAATCGACTGCCTTCGGGCTTGATCTTGATGTCTCGAAGGTCGAGCTTGCTAAAGAACCGATCCATGCGATTGATCTCCAAACGGCCCGCGTGTTCGACGGCATGTCCGTGTTGAGCCGGCCGTATGACCGATTGAGATCAGGGCAATCCTGTCCCAATGTGCCTTTACCACTGGGCAAGCAAATGCCGTTACACAGTGCCGCTTCGTCTCCCAGGCCACCGGCCCAAAAATCGTGCGCGCGACATGCAACGGCCCAAACCCCAGCTTCTGGCCAAAGGATAGTCTATTGGTGCACAAAGTTCACACAATGATTTCCAGTGAATATCGGGATAGTTACTTTTCGACAAGAAAAAGACGGGATGGTATCGCAACCATCCCGTCTTGCACGTCGCGCGTGATTTCGGCGCGCGTTATCGGGCGTAATCGACCGAGCGCGTCTCGCGAATGACCGTGACCTTGATCTGTCCTGGGTACTCCAGACTCTCTTCGATCTTCTTGACGACGTCATGCGCCAACTGGGTGGCGGCCAGGTCGTCGATGCGATTGGGTGAGACGAGGATGCGGATCTCGCGCCCTGCCTGGATGGCAAACGACTTCTCGACGCCATCGAACGAGTTCGCCACACCTTCCAGCGCTTCCAGGCGCTTGGTGTAGGTTTCGACCATCTCACGTCTAGCCCCTGGGCGAGCTCCAGAAATGGCATCCGCCGTTGCGACGATAAATGCTTCGACCGTCAGCGGTTCCTCTTCGCCGTGGTGCGCTGCGATCGCATGCACGATCTTCGCCGATCGGCCGAGGCGCTTCGCAATATCTGCGCCGATCAGAGCGTGCGGCCCTTCGACTTCGTGGTCGACCGCTTTGCCAATGTCATGCAACAGACCAGCAGTCTTGCAGACATTCACATCGGCGCCGAGCTCACTCGCCAGAGCACCGGCGATCACCGATACCTCGAGTGAATGGGCGAGGACGTTTTGCCCGTAGCTGGTGCGGTACTTCAGCCGCCCCAACAGCTTGATCAGATCCGGGTGCAGGCCAACGACATTTGCCTCATAGGCGACAGCATCGCCCTCTTCGCGGATCGTCTGATCGAGTTCGATCTGCGCCTTGTTGACAACTTCTTCGATGCGGGTTGGGTGAATGCGGCCGTCCTGCAACAGGCGAGTGAGCACCCGGCGTGCAAGTTCACGGCGAAGGGGATCGTAGGCGGAAATCATGATGACTTCTGGGGTGTCGTCGACGATCAGATCGACGCCGGTCGCCTGTTCGAGCGCGCGGATGTTGCGCCCCTCGCGCCCGATGATGCGACCTTTCATATCGTCGCTCGGCAATGGAACGACCGAGACGGTCGATTCGGCCACATAGTCCGTGGCGATCCGCTGAATGGCGGTTGCGAGAATCTTGCGTGACCGACGATCGGCCTCCTCGTGGATCTCCTGCTCGATCTCATGGACTCGGCGCGCGGCCAGCGAGCGGGCTTCGGCCTCCACTTCGGCCACCAGCTCGAGTTTCGCCTCATCCGCAGTCAGCCCAGCGACTCGTTCCAACTCCTCGATATGGCGATTTCGGGCGCGATCCAACTCTTCCTGCTGCCGCGCGCGATCGGTCTCCCATTGTTCCTTGGAGCGCTCGATGCCCTGCTCCGTGCGGCGCAGGTTCTGCTCGCGGGCCTCGATCGACTGCGCCTTGCGGTCGATCGATTCTTCCTTCTGCTCGATGCGCCGTTCGATGCGGTCGATTTCCTTACGGCGTTGGCCCAGCTCGCGATCGAGATCCGAGCGCAACCGCATTGCCTGGTCTTTTGCCTCGATTGCGGATGCTCGCTTTTGCTCCTCAGCTTCGGCAACGATACGGTTCGCCTCATCCTGCGAAAGCCGAACGCGCGACTTGGCGCCCCGGTCGAGGTAGAGGTACGTAACGACTGCGCTGATGATTGCGGCGAGCAGTGCTCCGAGAATGAAGGCGACAGCGCCTCCCATGGTGACTGCTCCTTACGTTGTGGTTCCCATGAGATGGGAATCAATCAGCTCATTCAGGGGGGAACGAGAAAGAAGGATGAGTGCGTGCCGGGAAGATTCGGCTCGCGCTTGATTCAGTCCCACCCGGTCCCCACGCGATGATACGGGTGGTCAAAATCGGGCGTCAAGCGCCATGACACTCATGGGATGGTGTCAGACCGGCACAGGAAACGGCTAATGGTGCGCGCTGGCATGCGCTCCGGTCGTGTGAATTGTGAAGGTCCCCTGCGCAAGTCGACGCCAAAAACGCCGATTGTTGGCGAGCGCGGCCAGGGGCGAAACGACAATGAACATCCCCCAGACTGTGCCCAAGCCAACATCGAGCGAATGCACCGCCAACAATCCCAGCAACACCGCGGTCCAAACCGAGATGCCTTCCACCACCAGCGGTGTCACCGTGTCGCCGGTCCCGCGGAGCGCGCCACCATAGACGAACCAGGCTCCCCAGAACGGCAGACTGATCGCAAGCGCACGCAACCCGCTGACTCCTTGCGCAATCACCTCGGGTTCGTCGGTGAAGATCTGCATGATCGGGCGTGCAAAAAGGAAGAAGATCAGCGCTGCCACGGCGAGAACACCAACGGATAGCCGTGCGGCAATCTTTGCAGCGATCCCGGCATCGGCAATTCGACTCGCGCCAACACTCTGCCCAACCAGCGCGGTCACCGCGATTCCGAAGCCAAACGCCGGCACATACCCGATGTTTAGCGCCGTGAACGCGATTTGCTGGGCCGCGAGCGCGTCAGTACCGATCTTCGCGACCACAAACAACATGGTCATGAAACCCGCGGACGAAAGGACCTGCTCCAGAGAAGCGGGCAGCCCCAGGTGCAACAGTTGCTTGCCAATGGGGAGGCTTGGTCGCCATGAACCACTGCCCCGCAGCGAAATTCCCCGGCGACCGGTCAGGAGCAGACCGATGAGTATCGACGCCGAAACCACCCGCGCGATGGCGGCTCCCCATGCGCTCCCTTCCACGCCCAGCTCAGGCAGTCCCAAGTGGCCAAAGATCAACCCGTAGGCAAGCACGACATTGACGAGATTCGCCACGATGGAGGCATAGAGCGGGGTGCGACTGTCTCCGACTCCTCGGAAGATCGCGCCGCCGACGAAGGTCAAGAGCAGGAAGACACTGAGCGCCGCCGTGATCTGCAAGTAATGGGTTGCGTAGTTGGCGACCTCCGGTTCCGTATCGAACAGCCCGACCACCGTCGGCGCCAGCAGGTAGCCAAGGATCGAGACGGGGATCGACAGAAGCACACCCCAAACGAGCGCCTGACGGGCGACATCGCGAACCCTGCCGGCGAGATGGGCCCCGAACGCCTGCGAGACCAACACCGTGGCGCCGATTTCCAGCGCGATCAGGATCGAGATGATGAAGTAGACGAATTCGACAGCGGTGCCCACGCCGGCAACCGCTTCTGCTCCCAGACGCGCGACGAGCAGCGTGTCCACCGCGCCCACCAGGGTTTGCAACATGTTTTCCCCGATGATCGGAAGCGACAGACCGAGCACCCGGCGCTGGTCCATCGGCCCCTGGTCGGGCACCGAACCGGTAAGCTCTGATTCTGGAGGAAGGCTCTGGTGGTCGGTCACGGCAACATCGGGGGACTGGACGAAACTCGACATGAAAAATCCGCGTCAATCGTGGTTAACTGACGCGGGTGATCGAATGCCATCGTATCACCGGTGATTCGATGGTTCTACCAGCGAGATTGTGATAAAGTTCGCAATCAAGAAAGGATCGTCGTCGCCGTTGCGGCAGGACCCTTCTCCGATCGAAACGAACCAGATGAGAGCAACCGGCGTCGCAGCAGGGCTAGGTTGCTCTATTGTTGCGACCGTCGTGCTTTGCATCATTGGCGGTGTGCTCCTCGATCGGAAGTTCGGCACCGAACCCTGGCTCACGTTGGCAGGGGTCGGGATCGCAATAGTGGCTGCGGGGTATCAGCTCTATGAGCTGTCGACACTTGGCCGCCCGGGCGCAAAACCGGGGCTGGTGACCCGCAAGATCGAACGATTCGTTCCGGCCAGGGGTAACCGGGCTGAGACGGATGGCATCGGAACAGACCGGAGCGATACCGGTAGTCGAGATCGGGAGTAACCGCGCACATGGAAGTCCATATCGAGCTGGCGGCCGAAGAGCTCTTCAAGATCGGACCCCTTTCGGTCACCAATTCGATGTTCATGATGCTGGTGGTCATGGCGATCATCCTGATCGTCTTCTTCTTTGTCGGCCGCAATATGAAGATGGTGCCTGGGCGATTCCAGGCAGCTATCGAGCTTGTCATCGAGTTCCTGGCAGGGTTGACCGAAGGGTCCGGCGGCAAGTCCTTCGGACGAAAGGTCTTTCCGCTCGTATCCGGTCTCTTCATCTTTATTCTGATTTCGAACTACACCGGCCTCCTCCCGGGCGTTGGCACCGTTGGGTGGGAGAAGGTCACGACCGAGGAACTCGACGAAGGGCATGCCAGCACGGCAGTGGTTGCCTCTGGCAATTCCGACGGCGGTCAGGCGCTGTACACAACCGCCGAAGAGGGCGAGGGTGAGCACACGGTCATGGTTCCGTTCCTGCGCCCGCCGACCGCAGACCTCAACATGACGCTCGCGCTGGCGATCGTCTCCTTCACCGCCATCCAGTACTACGGCATCAAGTCGCATGGCGTTGGCGGGCGTATCAAGCACATGGCCAACCCGCCGTTCCTCTTTCCAATCGAAGTGATCGGAGAGTTTTCGCGCATCATCTCGCTCTCCGCCCGACTCTTCGGCAATGTCTTTGCCGGTGAGGCGTTGTTGGGCGTGATGTATGCCATCACTGCCAAGATCGGGTTCCTGGTGATCCCGGTGTTGGTGCCAGTGGTCTTCCTTTTCCTCGAGCTCATGTTCGGCACGATCCAGGCGCTGGTGTTCGCCATGCTGACACTTGTCTACATCGCCATCGCCGCCGCGCACGACCATGGGGACGACTCGCATGAGGAGGAAGCTCTGGCCACGGGCTACGCGCCCACCGGTTCGGAATATCCCCACGCGGTCGGGGATTAACTACTTTCGCGTACTGCGTCCGGACCGCGCGCCCATGAGCATTGGGCTGGCGGGCGCCGGACTCGGAGAGAAGCAAAGGGTCGGCACGGGTCGGCTCTGGTACCAAACAGATCGTCAGTTGCGTGTCTTGCAGACTGGCGGAGGAGGATCAACGTGTTCGGAGGTATTACCGACCCGGAGGCCGTACGATACATTGGTGGTGGTCTTGCCATCGGTCTCGGTGGTCTCGGCCCGGCCATTGGTATCGGACTGGCGGTCTACGGCGCCATGACGGCGCTCGGCCGAAATCCGGAAGCGGCCGGTGAGATCCGATCGACGATGATCATCGGCGCGGCGCTCGCCGAGGCCGTCGCGATCTACGCGTTCGTTATCGCCATCATCATTCTCTTCGTCTAAAGCGGCATCGCATCGGGTCCGGCAGTTCAGGCTGCCGGGCTCATCGACGCATCGGACAGACGCAGGCCGCGTAAGCCGGAGCCGGGTTGCCGGATTCGAGCGCGACGTCGTGCCGGGAGCCGGTTAACAATGGATGCCCTCGGAATCGATTTGTGGAAACTGGTCGCGCAGATTGCCGCGTTCATTGTTTTCCTGGTTCTGCTTTGGAAGTTTGGTTCCAAGCCGATCCTGAAAACCCTGGACGAGCGGCAGGCGCGCGTTCAGGAAGGCCTCGAGGCCGCCCAGAAGATGCAGGAGCAACTTCAGGCGACCGCGGCCAAGAATGACGAAGTGCTGGCCGAAGCGCGTCGAGAAGCTCAATCCATCCTCGCGCAAGCACGCGAGCAGGGCGACGCTTCGATTGCGCGTGCTCGTGAAGAGGCGGCCAAGCAATCAGACGAGTACATGGCCCGAGCTCAGGCCGCGCTGCGTGCCGAGACCGAGCAAGCCCGCCAGGAGCTGCGCAACGAAGTTGCCGACCTGGCAGTGCTCGCCGCTGGCCAGATCGTCCGCAAGGAGCTCGATCCAAAGGCGCAGGCCGATCTCATCGAAGCGACGCTCACCGAGGCCACTTCTGGCGCTCGTGGCGGTGCCTAACCAGATCGGAGCGAAGCGTTCGTGGCGAGCACAGTAGCCAGACGATACGCGCAGGCGGTTTTCGAGATCGCCCGCGAAGCAAACACGTTCGAGGCTTGGGAGGCCGATCTTTCGGTCCTCGATACGATCATGACCGATCCGGTCACGCGGAGCTATCTCGAGAGCCCCAAGACCTCGGAAACTGACAAGCGCGCTCTCCTCGACAAAGCGATGGAAAAAGCGCAGCCGGAAGCGAAGCGGCTCACGTCGTTGTTGCTCGAGCGGCGCCGGATGTCGGCGGTTCCCGAAATCTTCCAGCAGTACCAGGCATTGGTGCTGAAGGAGAAGGGTATCGTCGTGGCCGACGTCACGACCGCGGTCCCGTTGGATGCGGCCGGCGAAAAGATGGTTCAGAAGCAGCTCTCGGAGCTGGTCGGAAAAGAGGTCGAAGTCCGCACGCAGGTCGATCCCGCCATTATCGGCGGGATGGTTGCGCGTATTGGCGACAACCTCATCGACGGAAGCGTTTCCAATCAGCTTCGCCGGTTGCACGAGCGGCTGACGACGAGCAACGCATAACGACACACGATACGTGCACCGGCCGGCCGCTGGGCCGTGACCCTGGTGAAAGGACGCAAGGATGGCAATTCGCGCGACGGAAATCGTAGACATTCTCAAGCAGCAGATCGCTGGGGCGCAGGACCAGGTCACGGTCTCCAACGTCGGCACCGTCGTCGAAGTCGGTGACGGCATCGCGCGTGCCTACGGTCTGACCCAAGTGATGTATAGCGAGCTGGTCGAGTTCACGAAGTCGGGCACGATCGGTCTCGTGCTCAACCTCGAAGAGGATTCGGTCGGTATCATCATCATGGGTGAGTACACCGACATCGAAGAAGGCGACGAAGTGCGCGCGACCGGACTTATCGCTTCGGTTCCAGTCGGCGACGCCCTGCTCGGTCGCGTGGTGAACGCGCTTGGGCAGCCGATCGACGGCAAGGGGCCGATCAAGACCGACAAGACGCGACCGATCGAGCGCATCGCTCCGGGCGTGGTGCTTCGCCAGGACGTGGACACTGCATTGCAGACGGGTATCTAGGCGATCGATGCCATGATCCCCATCGGACGCGGCCAGCGCGAGCTCATCATTGGTGACCGGCAGATCGGAAAGACGGCGGTCGCGCTCGACACCATCATCAATCAACGTGATTCCGGAGTGCGCTGCATCTACGTCGCCATCGGGCAAAAGCAGGCCCAGATCGCCCAGGTGGTGCGCACGCTGGAAGAGTTCGGCGCGATGGACAACACCATCGTCGTCGTTGCAGGCGCGTCCGACCCGGCAGCCCTCCAGTACATCGCGCCGTTCGCCGGCTGCGCCATGGGCGAAGAGTTCATGGAAACGGGCCAGAACGCGCTGATCATTTACGACGACCTGTCGAAGCACGCTTGGGCATACCGCCAGGTTTCGTTGCTCCTCCGACGCCCGCCGGGACGCGAAGCCTATCCTGGTGATGTCTTCTATTTGCACTCGCGGCTTCTCGAGCGCGCTGCGCGCCTGAAGGACGACCTTGGTGGTGGCTCGCTGACGGCGCTGCCGATCATCGAGACCCAGGCCGCGGACGTTTCGGCCTACATTCCCACGAACGTCATTTCCATTACCGACGGCCAGATCTACCTGGAAGGCGAGCTCTTCTACGGTGGTGTTCGACCGGCCGTGAACGCCGGACTTTCGGTCTCTCGCGTCGGTGGCGCGGCGCAGATCAAGGCCATGCGCCAGGTGGCGGGGCGCCTCCGTCTGGATCTCGCCGCATTCCGATCGCTGGCGGCGTTTGCCCAGTTCGGGTCCGACCTGGATGCAAACACCCGCTCCCAGCTCGATCGCGGCGCTCGGCTGACCGAGACGCTGAAGCAGGGTCAGTACCAGCCAATGCCGGTCGAGGAGCAGGTCGCGGTGCTTTGGGCGGCGACCAATGGTCCGCTCGACTCTGTTCCGGTCGAAGACGTGCAGGCGTGGGAGGCCGGGTTGCTGGACTTCTTGCGCACCGGCTATGGCGATCTGCTCGATACCATCAAGAAAGAGAAGCAGCTGTCGGATGAGACCATCGCGGCGCTCTCCAAGGCGGTGGAGGCTTTCAAGGGCGGCTCGAAGTGGGCTGCTTCCGGCGCCAAGACCGCGGCGGCTGCCGCCTAGCATGAACCGCGCCGGCCGAGCGCTGTCCTAACCGACAGCCACCGGCGAGGAGGATACGTTGGCCAGTACACGAGAGATTCGGCGCCGAATACGTTCGGTCCGCAACATTTCGCAGATCACGCGCGCCATGGAAATGGTGGCTGCCTCGAAAATGCGCCGCTCGCAGCAGCGCGTGCTGGCCAGCCGTCCCTACGCCGAGCGGCTCGAAGCGATGATCGGTGATTTGGCAGCGCTGCATCTCGATGCAGAAAGCGCAGCTGCGTTTCCGCTGCTCGCTCACCGCGAAGTCAAGAAGATCGAGATCTTGCTGGTTACGCCGGACAAGGGGCTGACCGGTCCGCTCAACTCGAACATCCTGCGCCGGGCCGGCCGCTTTGTGCTGAGCGAGGCGGACGCGCCTGTTCAGGTGGTGACGGTTGGCCGCAAGGGGCGCGACTTCATGATTCGCACGCGCCAGGAAGTCGTTGCCGAGTTCTCGAATCTCAAGGACTCGGTCGAGGCAGCTGAAATCCTGCCAATCACCGATGTGATCATCGACGACTACACCTCTGGCCGGGTCGATGCGGTCTACCTGATCTATGCCAAGTTCGTGAACACCCTTTCGCAGGTCCCGACGGTGCACAAGCTGCTGCCGATCGAGCCTCCGGAAGCGACCGGGGCCTACAGCGACTACATCTTCGAACCGAACGCGAAAGACGTGCTGAACAGCTTGTTGCCGCGCCTGGTCGATACGCAGATTTATCAGGCGATTCTGGAGAACTTTGCTTCGGAGTATTCCGCCCGCATGGTTGCCATGCGCAATGCCTCCGAAAACGCGAAGGACCTGGTGAGTGAGCTCACGCTGACCTTCAACAAGGCACGCCAGTCGCAGATTACCGCTGAGGTTTCCGAGATTTCCGCCGGGGCGAATGCCCTGCGCGAGCGCGGCTAGACGTCCGCGAGATCACCAATCATCGATCGCTGAAGTCAGATCGAAGGAGCGAAAGTTATGGCCAAGAAGACGAAGCAATCGAGCGGGACGGTCGTCCAGGTGATGGGCCCGGTCGTCGACGTTCAGTTTCCCCCGGATGAACTGCCGGAAATCTACTACGCCCTGGAAGTTGTTCCAGAAGGTGGCGAGCCGTTGACCCTCGAGGTGCAGCAGCACCTGGGCAACGACTGGGTCCGCACCGTGGCCATGAGCTCCACCGATGGCCTGCGCCGTGGGATGGAAGTCAAGAACACCGGCGCCGCCATCACGGTACCGGTCGGCCCGGAGACGCTCGGACGCATTCTGAACGTTGTCGGTGACCCGATCGACCAGGCCGGCCCGGTCGAAGCGAAGGTCGAGTACCCGATCCATCGCCCGGCTCCGGCGTTCGAGGATCAGTCGACCCAGATCGAAGTGTTCGAGACCGGCATCAAGGTCATCGACCTCATTGCCCCCTTCACCAAGGGCGGCAAGACCGGCATCTTTGGTGGCGCCGGCGTGGGCAAGACGGTGGTCATCACCGAGCTCATCCGCAACATTGCCGCCGAGCACTCGGGAGTGTCGGTTTTCACAGGTGTGGGTGAGCGGACTCGCGAGGGCACAGCGCTCTTCGGCGAAATGACCGCCTCGGGCGTTATGGGCCAGACGGTCATGGTCTTCGGTCAGATGAACGAGCCGCCGGGCGCCCGCCTGCGCGTCGGTCTGACCGGACTGACGATGGCGGAGTATTTCCGCGACGAAGGGATGGACGTTCTTCTCTTTATCGACAACATCTTCCGCTTCGTGCAGGCTGGCTCGGAAGTGTCCGCGCTCCTGGGCCGCATGCCCAGCGCCGTGGGCTACCAGCCGACGCTCGCTTCGGAGATGGGCCAACTGCAAGAGCGCATCACCTCCACCAAGCGTGGTTCCATCACCTCGGTGCAGGCGGTCTACGTCCCGGCCGACGACTATACCGACCCGGCTCCTGCGACGACGTTCGCGCACCTCGATGCGACCGTTTCGCTGGAGCGGTCGATTGCCGAGCGCGGCATCTTCCCGGCGGTGGACCCGTTGGCCTCCACCTCCCGCATCCTCGACCCGCGCATCGTGGGTGAGGAGCACTATCAGGTCGCCCGCGAAGTGCAGCGTGTGCTGCAGCGCTATCGCGACCTGCAAGACATCATCGCCATTCTCGGTGTGGAAGAGCTTTCGGAAGAGGACAAGCAGCTCGTGGCCCGCGCACAGCGGATCGAGCGCTTCTTCTCGCAGCCATTCTTCACCGCTGCACAGTTCACGGGACGCGATGGCCAGTATGTCTCCCGGCAGGACACGGTGCGTGGCTTCAAGGACATCCTGGAAGGCAAGCTCGACGATGTCCCCATGCAGGCGTTCATGTACGCCGGTGGCATCGAGATGGTCCGCGAGGCGGCCGCCGCGAGCGCCTAGTCGGCTCTCGCACCCAACAAGACCCGATGGAGCGCCCGCGTGGGCGCTCCATTCCAAGGAGATTTCCTGGTGGCTTCATCTCTGACCGTCGAAATCGTGACCAACGAGCGCATCGTCTTTTCCGAGACCGATGTGGAAATGGTGAGCGCGCCTGGCTCGCAGGGCATGCTGGGCATCCTGCCGAACCATGCACCGCTGGTCACCACGCTTTCAGCCGGTGAGTTGCGCATCAAGAAGGCTGGCGCGGAACAGTCCATGGTCGTCTTCGGCGGTTTCATGGAAGTGCTGCCACACAAGGTGATCGTGCTTGCTGACGTCGCTGAGAAGGTCGAGGAGATCGACCTCCAACGGGCGGAAGAGGCGCGCAAGCGGGCGGAAGAGGCGATTGCCCGTGGTGGCGACCGGACCGATCTGGCTGCTGCCGAAGCGCGGCTCAGCCGCGCTCAGGTGCGCATCAAGTTCGGGCAGCGCCGATCGGGTCGCCGTCCGTCGGATGTGCAATAGGGCCGATCCGGTATAGTTGACGCGCACCGGATTCTGCGCTCGTCGTCGCTCCGGCGCGCGACACTCTCGCACGAACCGGAAAGCTGCTCGATGAGCTCTACACTCCTCCGTACAACGATGTCCACACAAGCGCCCGAACCGCTGGAACGGCGGCGGGCGCTTCGCATTCGCGGCGGAACGCCGCTGCGTGGTGAGGTCACCATCGGTGGAGCAAAGAACGCGGCGCTGCCCTTGCTTGCTGCTACCCTGCTCACATCCGAACCATGTGTCCTGAACAACGTTCCCACGCTCTCCGACATTCGCACAATGACCGGGCTTCTCGCCGCCCTCGGCGCCGAGGTGGAGTATGAGCCGTCCCGCCATCGGGTAACGGTTCAGGCGGCAAGCATCCGGACGTCCGACGCTCCGCAAGAGCTGGTTGCCAAGATGCGCGCCTCGTTCCTTGTGGCAGGTCCGCTGCTTGGCAGAACCGGTCGGATGAGCGCGTCGACGCCGGGCGGATGCCAGCTCGGCGTGCGTCCAGTCGATGTCGATGTCCGTGGTTTTCGTCAGATGGGCGCGAAGATCGACGCGGACGAGCATTTCATCGCCGGTGAGACCGATGGGCAAGGTCTGCGAGGCGCTTCGATCTACATGGACTATCCGAGCCATACCGGCACGGAGAACCTGCTCATGTCCGCCACCCTGGCAAACGGTCGAACGACCATCGTCAATGCATCCTGCGAACCGGAAATCGTAGCCCTGGGGAACATGCTCAATCGCATGGGGGCGCGCATCACCGGGCTGGGGTCTCCGACGATCACAGTCGACGGTGTCGATCGGCTGCATGGTGTTTCCGAGACGATTCTTCCGGATCGCCTCGAAGCTGGAACCTATGCCATTGCGGCGGCGGTCACCGGCGGCGAAGTCCAGCTCAACAACATCAACGAGCCGGACATGCTTCCGGTGCGCGCCAAGCTGGAAGAGGCGGGAGCGGAAATCTGGGCACGCCCAGGATCGATGCTGGTGCGAGGCGGCGCTCCGCTCAAGGCCGTCGAAATCCAGACGATGCCGTTCCCCGGTTTCCCGACCGATCTGCAGGCCGGGTTCGCGGTGCTGATGACCCAGGCAACCGGTATCTCGAAGCTCAAGGAGCGTGTCTTCGAGGACAGACTCAAGTACACCGATGAGCTGATCGCGCTGGGCGCCAAGATCGACGTCGAAAAGCTTGGACCGAACCGATACGGCACTGAAGCGGTCATCACTGGACCGACACCACTCGTTGGCGCAACTGTTCGGTGTCTCGATATCCGGGCGGGCGCTGGCATGGTGCTGGCAGGCCTGGTTGCTTCAGGCGAAACCGAGGTGCGCGACATCTATCATATCGACCGCGGCTATGAGCAGATGGTGCCGAAGCTGAAGGCCATCGGCGCTGACATCGACGAGGTGACACTCGACGAGTCAAGCTTGTCACGAGGTACGTGAGTTGCCACAACGCATCCTGGTAGTTGAAGACGAGCCTTCCGTGGCGGACCTGATCGAAGCGGTCCTCGCTGGCGAGGGGTACACCGTGGCCATCGCCCGTGACGGGGCGCAGGGACTGATGCTGGCGCGTGACTGGAGCCCCGATCTCATCCTGATGGACATCATGCTCCCCGCCGTCGATGGCACGACAGCGATCCGGCGACTCAAGAGCGATCCGGAAACGGCCGATGTTCCCATCGTTGCGATGTCTGCGGGCCGCACCTTGCGCAACCAGTCGCAAGAGCTGGCCGACGCTGATGCGGCGCTCGCCAAGCCGTTCGATATCGACGCTCTGCTTGCGCAGGTCGCGTTTCATCTTTCCCGACGCAGGAGCGACGCCAGCGAAGAGCTGGCGGACGCATAGTCAGCGGGACTTCACGAGCTGGTGGCTCAACCTGGCCAGGAAGATGGCGACCGTGAGTCTCCTGTCTGCGTCGTGGTCCCCACCTACAACGAAGCCGGATCGATACAGACGTTGATCGAGCGTGTGCTTGCGCTTGGGCCTCGCTATCGACTCCTGATCGTCGATGACAACTCGCCTGATGGCACAGGGGAAATCGTCGCGTCGATGGCGCAGGCGTGCCCGGAGCGCGTGCAGCTCCTTTCACGCCAGGCGAAGGAGGGAATCGGACGAGCGTACGTGGCTGGATTCGACGTAGCCCTTAGAACGGACGCGGCGCTCATCGCGCAGATGGACGCAGACCTTTCTCATGATCCCGCCGATCTCCCAGGACTCGTGCGCGCGACAGACCATGCCGATTTGGTGTTGGGGTCACGCTACGTGCCGGGAGGAGACACCGCCGGTTGGCCGCGTCATCGAAAGTTGATCAGCAGGGTGGGCGGACGCTATGCCCGCAGCGTCCTGCGGGTTCCCATCAAGGACCTGACGGGTGGTTTCAAGGTCTATCGCCGCGACGCGCTGGTCGCACTCGATATCGACCATATCGAATCGGACGGCTACGTCTTCCAGATCGAAACCACCTACAAGACCATGCTCTTGGGTTTCCGGGTTGACGAGGTTCCCATCCGATTTGTCGACCGCATGGCTGGAAAATCGAAGCTTTCTCGCAGAATCGTTCTTGAAGCGATCCTGATGGTGTGGAAGCTCAAGCTCGATCAGGTGTTGGGGCGAATCTAGCCGCGGCCAATCTCTTCGACTGCGGTCGCGAACAGATCGATCTCTTCGTCAGTTGTGAAGTAGTGGGTCGACGAGCGCACCATATTGTTGATCCCGCGTGACTCCATATCGAACCGCGTGCTGGAGATTCCGCTGCCAGATGTGTTGATGTTCCACTCGGAGCGGAGCCGTTGGTTCGCGAGTTGCGGGTCGATGCCTGCGATCTCAAAGGTAACAATCCCGCCCTTGACCTCGCCAAGGTCGCGCACCGTCACTCCCGGAATACCACTGAGTTTCTCCCGCAAACTGGCGGCATTGCGTTCGACTTGCAGCCAAATGCGATCGAGCCCCGCGTCGAGCGCATAGTCGACTGCAACACCCATCCCGAGGTGATTCGCATAGTTCTTTTCCCAATTCTCGAATCGCTTCGCATCTGGCCGTATGCGATATCCGTCCGCAGATGTCCACTCCGCGGCGTGCAAATCGAGCATGGGAGGTTCCAGCTGTTCGATCACCTCGTCGCGAACATAGAGAAAGCCGACGCCCCGCGGACCGCGCAGGAACTTCCGACTGGTCGCGGAGAGAAAATCGCACTGGATCGCGTCGACATCGAGCGGCAGTTGCCCAGCAGTTTGGCAAGCATCGAGCAGGAAGAACGAACCATTTTCCCGAGCCAGCTTGCCAATCGCGGCTGCCGGTTGCAAGAGTCCGCCGTTGGTCGGCATGTGCGTCACTGCCACGAGTTTGACCCGTGAATCGAGCATTGCGCTGAGCGCGTCGATCGAAATCTGGCCAAACTCGTCATTCGGTACGACTTCGACGCTGACCCCGCGTTTTGCGACTTGCAGGAAGGAGATGACATTGCTGGCATACTCGGAAATCGACGTGAGGATCACGTCGCCCGGATTGAAGGGGATGGCATAGAACGCCATGTCCCAGGCACGGGTAGCATTCTCCACCAGTGCGATCTCGGAGGGCGATGCGCCAAGCATGCGGGCAATGGAGCCGTAGACTCCATTGATACGCTCCAGTGCGGAATCGTAGGCTTCATATCCGCCGATCTCCGATTCGAGCACCGTATGCGCAACGGTCGCATCCACGACCGGTCGTGGCATCAACGAGGAACCTGAGTGATTGAAATGGACCACATGCGCGCATCCAGGCGTATCGCTGCGAAATCGCTCGACTTCCGCAGCTGTGAACAAATCTGGCATCCGGCGCGCATCCTTTCCGGGACGAATCGGGTTGGTGATTGCCTATCCTACGTGATCCGGGGGCAAACCGGATGATCGATGCGCTTCTGCTCGGCACGAGCGGCATGATGCCGCTACCGCATCGATGGCTCTCGAGTCTCTTGATCCGCTGTGAAAACGAGATGACCCTCTTCGATTGTGGGGAGGGGACGCAGGTTCCAATGCGCGAGAGTGGCTGGGGGTTCAAACGGCTCTCATCGATTGTTCTCTCGCACCTGCACGCCGACCATGTCATGGGCCTGACCGGTGTCCTTTTCTCAGTGGGGAATGCGGGCCGCACGGAACCATTGACCGTCTATGGGCCTCCCGGCACCCTTCAGGTCGCCCAGGCGCTCACGATCGTGGTGCCTGGTTTGCCAATGGACGTCATGGTGCAGGAAGTCGAAGCGGGCGACCGCATCAAGCTACCGGCGGGCATCGATCTGACCGTTGGCCAGGCGGAACATCGGGACCGCTGCTTCTTCTACCGGGTCGATCGCGCTCGTGAACCCAGGTTCGATGCCGATCGGGCGCGCGCCGCGGGTCTGCCAGTGCACCTTTGGTCGCAGCTGCAACGCGGCGAAAACCTGACCTGGGAGGGAAGGGATGTTCGCGGCGTCGACTTCGTCGGTCCGCCGCGAAAAGGGGTCGCGCTTGGATTCGTCACCGACACGCGGCCGGTCCCGCAGATGTCAGAACTCCTGCAGGGCGTCGACTTGCTCGTGTGCGAAGGAACCTACGGTGATGACGGCGACCATGAGAAGGCGATCCAGAAGACGCACATGACCTTCCGCGAGGCCGCGACGATTGCCCGGGAGAGTGGCGCCGGGGAGCTGTGGCTCACGCATTTCAGCCCTTCGGTCGCAGAACCGCGAGAATTTCTGCACAATGCGACCGAAGTGTTCCCCAACACGACGATCGGATTCACCGGGCTGGAGACGACACTCTCGTTCCCGGACTGATCAGCTACCCGGCGATGGCGTTCCCTCGACCTTGCTGGTGTCGATCGCGTTCAGCACGAACGCCTTGATCTCCTCGGGATCGCCGGTATAGATCCAGCGGCCGTCATCGCTCCAGCCGGCTTCCAGAATTGGTTCACCAAGCGTGGTGAGCACGATGTCTCCTTCGGCCATCTGGTAGGCAATGCGCGCCAGTGTCAGCTGTTCCTCCAGATCGAAACTCGTCTGAATCGCATCACCGGCCGACAAAATGATCTCGTCGGCGTTTGCAATCGACGTAACCGACTTCCCCTGCTCGAAAATCGCGCGAATCACATCGAGCTGGCGTTCTCGGCGTGCATCGTCGCTGTCGGCGTGGCGGGTACGCACGTAGACGAGCGCCTCCTCTCCGTCCATCTCTTGCACCCCGGGATCGAAATGGATCGTCGTGACACCGTAGTCTTCGGTGGGGTACTCCTCATCCAGGATCTCGTAGGGGACATCCACGGTTATGCCTCCCATGGCATCGACCACATCGCTGAATCCGGAAAAGTCCACCAACACATAACCATCGATCGGAATGCCGAAGACCGATTCGATAGTATCGCGCACTTTGGCGACTCCTGCGACGGGATCGTCCGGGCTTGCCAGCACACCGTAGTTATAGGAGCCGTTGATCTTGTCTTCCCCAACACCGGGAATCTCGACCTGCAGGTCACGCGGCAGACTCACGCCGGACAACCGGTGATTCACCAGGTCCAGGTGGGCGATGATGATGACGTCGGCGTTTTGATCGCCTCCGTCGGCACGCGTGTCCACGCCCAACACGAGGATGTTCAGACCGGTCTTGCCTTCCCAGATGTCAGATTCACCAGGATTTCCATCAGCCATCCCCGCATCGACGATCTGTTGCGCCACCTCCAGCTTCGAGGGCGGATCGTCGGCTTCTTCATGCGTTGGCGCCGGTTCACTGGTGGCGGCTTGCGTTGGCAACGCGGTGGACGTCCAGACGGCTTCCGTCTCCGGAGCCGTCGAGTTCAGCGCTGCCGACGCTGGCGTTGATGTGAGGGGAGGTGCAGTGGGGGTAGCCAGGGCACTGTCGCTAGGAGGCAACGGCACCACCGCCGACTGTTCGACATCGACGATTGCGCTCAACACACGCCAGCTTTGGATGGCCAGGATGAGTGCCAAGACCGACAGGATGACGAGCGCTACAGCCACGGCTTTCCGCCGCCGGTTGCTGAGAAAGGCAAATCGAGATGGTGACGACGGTGGCGGCGATGTCTGGTCCGGTGCTGCTGGGTTCATTCGCTGCCTGATGTCCATCCACAGCCACGATGGGCCGAACGCTGCAACCCGCGGGCCTCTACCGACGTACAAGGATACGCTGCAACCGCCGCCGCGGCGTAGCGATCCGGGCGAATCGAGTCGATTGCGCGCCCCACCCCATCGCCGTATGCTGCCGTCACGAAATGCCGGCAGAAACTGCCGGTTGGTTTGCCAACAGGAGAACGCAGCGGTGGCAGTTTCGGTTCCAGGTGTGATGGTCGAACTCGACGTGCCGGTTCCCATGCGCGATGGCACGATTTTGCGGGCCGATGTCTATCGTCCGGAGGAGCCCGGAACGTATCCTGTTCTGCTCATTCGCATCCCCTATGACAAGACACAGTCCGAGAACGTGATCTACGCCCACCCGAGCTGGTACGCCCGCAATGGGTATATCGTCGTTTGCCAGGACACTCGCGGCCGCTACCAGTCCGAGGGCGAGTTCTACCCCTTCGAGTACGAACAGCAAGACGGCTACGACACTGTGCAGTGGTGCGGCGCACTGGAAGGATCGAGCGGCAAGGTTGGCATGTTCGGCGCGTCCTACGGCGGAGCTACCCAGCTTCTTGCGGCGGTCGAAGCGCCCTCAGCGCTCGGCGCGCTGATTCCGGCGGTGACCGCGTCGCAATATTACGAAGGCTGGACCTACAACCAGGGAGCCTTCGCGCTCGGGTTCGCGCTCTCCTGGGCGCTCAGTCTCGGTATCAACGTCGCTCAGCGCAGAGGAGACGATGCTGCAGCGGCAGCGTTTGCGGCGGGGTTTGCGGCGTCGCTTGCGCTCGATTGGTCACTACCGCTCGATGGAATACCGGCGTTGAGCAATCAGGACACTCCGTTCTTCGATGACTGGATTGCGCATCCGACCTATGACGACTACTGGAAACGTTGGAGCATCGACGAGGACTATTCACGCATCCAGGTGCCGGCACTGCATGTTGCAGGTTGGTACGACATCTTCCTCTCAGGCTCAGTGAAGAACTACGTCGGACTGCGTGCTGCTGCCGGCAACGACCATGCTCGGTCGAATCAGCGTCTGCTCATCGGTCCCTGGTATCACATTCCGTGGCGCGTTCTCGGTGGAGCAGAAGTCGACGATGCGTCACCTCACGCATTCGACGAGTGGCAAATCGACTGGTTCGATCGCCACTTGAAAGCGGACCCCGTCGCCGAAACCGACGCCCAGGTGCGGCTGTACATCCTGCGTGAGGGTGTCTGGCGCGATTTCGACAACTGGCCACCTGCTGACACCACGCCAACTCCCTTCTATCTGCACTCAGATGGACGCGCCAATTCGCTCTACGGTGACGGTTCGCTGGACACGTCGGCGCCAGCCGGGGAACTCCCTGATGTGTATACCTACGATCCTGTCGGGCCGCATCCCGGACACGGCGGACACTCGTGCTGTTTCGAACATGTGGCGCCCATGGGGCCTGCCGACCAGTTCACCCGGGAGGTCAACAATGGTGTCCTCGTCTACACGACAGCCCCCCTCGAACGACCCATGTGGCTGATCGGCGATGTTTCGGCCACCATCTTTGCTTCGACCACAGCGGTCGATACCGACTACGCGGTGCGTCTCTGTGTGGTCGATGGCAATGGCGTATCCACGAACCTGCAAGAGGGCATCGTTCGCGCCCGGTACCGGGATTCGCTCGAGTCGCCGACGCTGCTCGACCCCGGCACGATCTACCGCTACGAGATTCCGATCGGCCCGATCGGTGTCAAACTCGATGCCGGCGAGCGGATTCGCGTTCAGGTCACGAGTAACGACTTTCCGCAATGGGACCGAAACCTCAACACCGGAAACAGCCCAGGCGGCGAAGGACTGGCGAGCGCGATTGTGGCAACGCAGGCGATCTATCACGACGCCGAACATCCGTCGAGCATCACGCTCCCGGTCTGGAATGGGGTCGAGTAGTGCGCACGCGTTCCGTCCTGTCCGTTCCAGCCGGCAACGCTCGCATGATCGAGAAAGCGCTTGCGAGCGACGCGGACCTCGTCATGCTCGACCTGGAAGATGCCACTGCCCCAGGCCAGAAGGCCGCAGCGCGACAGATGGTCATCGAGATGGTCGATCAGGGAGATTGGCGCGGACGCCCCAGAACCTTTCGTTGCAATGGGTTCGATACCCAATGGATGTATCGCGATATCGTCGAAGTTCTGCAAGGAACTCGGGCAGGGATCGATCGAATCGTGGTTCCCAAGACCGGCGATGCGGCCGACGTGCGCGCGCTTTCGATCCTGCTTCGACAGATCGAAATGGAGTACGGCCGCACCGAGCCGATTCAGCTCGATGTGCAGATCGAATCGGCGATGGGTCTCGTCAATTGTGAAACGATCGCAGCGTCCGATCCGCGGCTCGTCGCGCTCACGTTTGGACCCGGCGATTTCGCCGCGTCAGCCGGGTACCCGCTCGCAGGCATCGGAATCACCGATACCTGGGACGCGTCGTACCCTGGGCATCGCTGGCACTATCCCATGAGCCGAATCTCGGTTGCGGCACACGCCAACGCGCTCAGCGCAATCGATGGGCCGTTTGCCGCGTTCCGGGACCTGGACGGACTTCGATCGTCCGCGCAAGCCGCACGCGCGCTTGGTTTCGATGGCAAGTGGTGTATCCACCCCGACCAGATATCAGTGGTCAACGAGGTTTTTACCCCCGGTCAAGCCGAAGTCGAGCATGCTCGCCATGTGCTGGCTGCCTATCGTGAGGCCACCGACGCCGGGTTCGGCGCGATTGCCATGGGCACCGAGATGATCGACGCCGCGAACCTGCGAATGGCGCTTCGCACGCTGGAGTTTGCCGGGGAAACCGGAGAATAAGAAAACCGTCCGGCTCCAACTGGAACCGGACGGATGCGAAGCCAAATTCGACTGGGGACTAGCTTTCGACTTCCTCGACGACCTCGACCTCGATGACTTCGACCACCACGTCTTCGCCATCGGCGGCCTCGGCTGCGGCGATCTCAGCGGCAGCGGCTGCAGCTGCCGCGCGTGCGGCGGCTTCCTCAGCCTCGGCCTGCGCGGC
Source organism: Thermomicrobiales bacterium (assembly GCA_041390825.1). Classification (NCBI taxonomy): domain Bacteria; kingdom Pseudomonadati; phylum Thermomicrobiota; class Thermomicrobia; order Thermomicrobiales; species Thermomicrobiales bacterium. The sequence continues at coordinate 30,639 of JAWKPF010000007.1, read as the reverse complement.
AATCTCTGCCTGGCGCGCTCGCTCGGCCTCGATTCTCGACTGCCGTTCGGCCAAACGCGCCTGACGCTTGGACTGACGACCTTCGGAACCCTGAGCGGCTTCCATGCGCTTCATGAAGCGCTCGACTTGCCCGGCGGTGTCGACGATGCGCTGCTCACCGGTATAGAACGGGTGGCAGACATTGCACAGGTCGGTGCGGAGCTGAGGCCGGGTCGATCGGGTCGTGAACGTGTTGCCGCACGCGCAAATCACAATGGATTCGTCGTACTTGGGGTGGATGCCAGGTTTCATTGGTTTTTGGTTCTCCTCGCTCCCTCCGTCCAATATTCGGAGGGGCATTTCGTTTGGTTCTCGAGCTGCCTAGTCGGCAGCGGTGGCGGCCACCTCGGCGGCCTGACCCTTCGGGGCGCCGCCAATCGGATAGACATCTTCCGGATAGACGCTAATGCGCTTCTTCTGGCGGCTGATCTGCTCGAAGCAGACGACACCGTCGATCTTGGCGTAAATGGTGTGGTCCTTGCCGATGCCGACGTTGTTGCCGACCCAGAACTCGGTTCCACGCTGACGCACCACGATGGTGCCAGAGCGAACGAACTCGCCGTCATAGCGCTTCACGCCCAGGCGCTGAGACGCGCTGTCTCGACCATTGCGCGAGCTACCGACACCCTTCTTATGAGCCATGTTTCATTGTCCCTTCGTAGCTTCGGCGGAGCTAGGCGTTGATGCCCGTGATCTCCAGCTTGGTCAACGGCTGCCGGTGACCGGTTCGTCGGCGATAGTTCTTCTTTGGCTTGTACTTGAAGACAACGATCTTCTCACCACGATACTGATCCGCGATCGTCGCGGCCACCGAAGCGCCCTCGACCACCGGGGTACCAATCTTGGTGTCACCGTCGCCGCCGATCAGGAGCACACGGTCGAGCGTTACCTCGGTTCCCGCGTCGCCATCCAGCTTCTCGACGCTCAAGACGTCCCCAACCTGAACCCGATACTGCTTTCCGCCGGTTTCGACGATCGCGTATTGCGCATCGCTGCCGGTCGTTGACTTCTTGCTCGTCTTCTTGCTCATGGCTACATTTCACTGATTGCGCGGATGCGCCAAACAACAGGCATCAAAAATCGGGCGCCTCCGCACCCGCAAGCACACAATATTACCACGAATGGCGCGTCCGGTCTGCCCGGGTCAGGCGACTTAACACGTGCTTTACCGTTGGGGGGTGCGATGCTCGTACGCTTCGTGAGGAGGCGACTTTGACCAACCCGATCGCGGTTCGGACCGATTCGGATCGGCCGCTTGTTCTCGTTGTGGACGATGAACCGGCCCTGCGAGATGCAATCGCATACAGTCTGAAACGCGAAGGCTGGGGTGTGGCGCTTGCCACGGACGGTCCTGAAGCGTTGCAACTCAACGGGCAGTTGCGGCCTGACGTGATCGTGCTCGACGTGATGCTTCCCGGCCTCGACGGAATCCAGGTTTGCCGCATCATCCGTGAGAAATCGGACGTGCCGGTTCTCTTCCTCTCGGCGAAAGGCGAGGATGTCGATCGCATCCTGGGTCTGGAGATCGGCGGTGACGACTACCTGACCAAGCCATTCGTCATGCGCGAGCTCGTGGCCCGCGTGCGGGCGAACCTACGCCGGTCCCAACGCGGCTCAGTCCCGCGAGTAGAGGAACCGGCTGCTCCAGCGCCTGTACAGTCGAGCGAGATTCGCCGGGTGGGACGGCTCGAGATCGACCCGGCAGCGCATACCGTGCGTGTCGATGGTCGTTTGGTCACGCTCAAGCCAAAGGAGTTCGACTTGCTGCTCTACTTCATGGAGCGGCCGAATCTGACCATCACCCGCGACGCGCTCCTGCGGCATGTCTGGAAGTACGAGCATAGCGTCGACACTCGGACGGTGGATGTGCACATCCGCGGTCTCCGCCAGAAAATCGAGGCCGATCCGTCGAACCCCCGGCTGATCGAAACTGTGCGCGGCTATGGGTATCGGTTGGTCGACGAGGGAACCTAAGGAGCCGCAGGCATGGAGTCGATACGCGCTCGGGCGGCGCTGGCTGCGGTGATTGGGGGACTTCTGGGAGCGATCCCGGTGGTGCTGGTCACCCTTACCCGATCCGACCCGCCCGCTTCGCTGGTCTGGTTTGCTGTTGCGGCTGGCGCGGCGCTGGCTGCGTTCGCGGGATGGTCAGCAAGCGACCGCCTGGTGCGAAAAATCGCGGCTGTGCAGTCGGCGGCTCATCGGGCAGCGAATGGCGAACTCGCCGCAGTCGTCGAACCCGATCCGATTCGCGAGATTGCCGACCTGGGGCGCTCGGTAAACCACCTGATCGATCGTTTTGAATCAACGCAGGAGCGCTATCTCCGGGAACGGCGCTGGGTGGAAGCGATCTTCGATGGGCTGCAGGACGGCATCATGCTCGTCGACGGGCAGGAGCAGGTGATCGCCGCCAACGGAAGGGCCGCTGAGCTGCTCGGGCGCTCTGGTGATGTCGAGAGTGGGCAGCGCCTGGTGGTGCTGGCGCGCGACTACGAGCTGGTGGACCAGTTCCGCGAGGTCATGCGCTCAGGAGAGCGCCAGGTCCGCACGGTCCATCTCTCCCTGAGTGAGCGATTCATCGATATCTCGGTCATGCCCGTCGAAACCGGGGGCGAGCGGTTTGGACTAGTGGTGCTTCGCGACGTGACCGACCTCCGGCGGCTCGAGCTTGTACGACGCGAGTTCGTCGCCAACGTTTCGCACGAGCTGAAAACACCGCTTGCCTCGATTCGCGCGCTCGCCGACACCCTCGAAGCGGGCGCGATCGACGATCCAGCAGTCTCCGGAGAATTTCTGGGACGGATCGTGTTCGAGGTGGATCGTTTGAATGCGCTGGTCGAAGAGCTCCTTGACCTGGGGCGGCTCGAATCAGGACGGCTCGCGCTCGACTACCGGGCAATCCTGCCGCAGGACTTGATCGAGCGCACGGTCGATCGCCTGCGCCACCAGATCGAAACCGCTGGGCTCACCATCGAAACGGACGCGACCGATGCGCCAAACGCCGCGACCATTGATGATGCCCGCATCGAGCAAGTGCTCATCAATCTCATCCAGAACGCGGTCAAGTTCACGCCCGCCGGCGGATCGATTACGGTCCGAGCGGCGGAACGCGACAATCTGCTCCAAATCGAGGTGATCGATACCGGGGTCGGCATTCATGACGACGAGCTGCCGCGGCTTTTCGAGCGTTTCTACAAGAGTGACCGCGCGCGAAGATCCTCCGGCACCGGTCTCGGACTTGCGATCGCCAAGCACATTGTGCTTACGCACGGTGGACGTATCTCTGTGAAGAGCACGCTCGGGCGGGGATCTGTTTTCACGGTCGAGCTTCCAATGGAACCTCGCCAGCGGACCGGCAACGGGGCAATGGCGTCAGCGGCGTCCTGAGCGCGGGTCGAGCGCGTCCTGCAGGCCATCGCCCAACAGGTTGAACGCCAGGACTGTGAGCGTCAACGCGATACCGGGGAACGCCATGTACCACCACGCGTCGCGAAAATAGTTGCGCGCGGTCGACATCATCGTGCCCCATTCGGGCGATGGCGGTTGCGCTCCCAGACCGATGAAGCTGAGTGAGCTGGTCGCCAGGATTGCGAATCCGACGTCGAGTGTCAATTGAATGATGATCACTGAGGCGGCATTCGGCAGGATGTGCCGCAGCATGATGCGCGACCGCGACATGCCGATGCTGTGCGCTGCCTGTACGAACTCGCGTTCCTTGATAGAAAGCACTTGCGCGCGCACCAGGCGGGCATACCAGGGCCAGAAGACGGTTGCCAGCGCGATCATCGTGTTTCGCAGGTTGCGTCCGAGGGATGCCGCGATAGCGACGGCCAGGATCAGCGCGGGAAATGCCAAAAACATGTCGGTCAGGCGCATGAGCACTTCATCGACCCAGCCACCCCAGTAGCCGGCAATCAGTCCGACGATGGTGCCAAACAGCACTGCGAACCCGAGAACGAAGAGCGCGACCTGCACCGAAACCCGGGTGCCGGTCATGATTCGGCTCAGGACATCACGTCCCAGCTCGTCTGTTCCCATGGGGTGCGACAGCGATGGGCCGAGCAATTTGGAGTTCGTGATGTCCGCCGCATAGGGATCATGTGGCGCGAGAAGCTCGCCGAACACCGCCAGGAAGAGAAACAGTCCGACGATGATGACCCCGACCAGGTTCAGCCGGTTGTCGACAAGAAAACGCCGAAGATTCCTGCGAAGTTGGCTCTCCTGCTTGGCGGTTCCCATTTGATCGAGCGGAGAAGCCATCCCGGTCGCGGTCGCGAGCGTGGCGGCATCGATGCGGTCAGCTTCCATCAGTAGGCAATCCTGGGGTCGAGGAAGAGGTAAAGGATGTCGACAAACATGTTGACCAGGACGAAGATCGCGGCGATGACCAGCGTCGTCGCCATGGTCGCGTTGTAATCAACCGCCTGAATGGCGTCGACGGCATATCGTCCAACCCCCGGCCAGGAGAAAACGATCTCCACCAGGAAGGCGCCTGAAAACAGCAGACCGACCTGGAGACCGAGCGAGGTGACGGTAGGGAGCAGCGCATTCTTGAGTGCGTGCCGGCGAACCACGTCATTGCTCGCCAGTCCTTTGGCCCGTGCGGTGCGAATGTAGTCCTGGTTCAGGACCTCGATCATTCCGCCGCGCACCATGCGGGTCACCACAGCAAGTGATCCATACGCCAGCACGATCACCGGGAGCAGGAGATGTTCGGCCGAATAGCGCAACGTTTCCCAGTTCCCGGTAAGGAGCGAGTCTATGGTGTAGAGGTGGGTGATCGATCTGGGCGGATCGACCGAGTTCGGGAGCCGTTGACCATCCGGCAGCCAACCCAGCTTCCCGAAAAAGAAGTACTGCGCCATCAGCGCTAGCCAGAAGACTGGCACGGCCAATCCGGAGATCGAAATGAAGCGTGAAACGTGGTCGATCCACGAATCACGCTTCACCGCCGATGCGACGCCAAGAGGAATGCCGATCGCCGTGGCGATCAGGAAGGCGTACAGTCCGAGCTCGATAGTTGCCGGCAGGTAGCGGCCAAGGTCCTCGCGCACAGGTCTGCGTGAACTGAACGATGTGCCGAAATCGAGTTGGACAACACCCTTGACGTAGTCGACGTATTGGACCGGGAGCGGATCGTTGAGACCGTAGTCCTCGCGGATCTTTTCGACCGCGGCCTTGCTCGCGCGTGGGCCGGCAATCATGCGCGCGGGGTCGGCCGGCACGAGATGCGAAAGGGTGAAGGTGATGATCGAAAGTCCCAGGAGAACCAGGACGAGAAAGAACATCCGGCGGATGATGAGTCGTGCGATCACGCGTCAATCCTTCGCTCCACGCAGCCCCAGGTCGATCGCTCGCGCTACGCCTCCTCCTCACGGTACATGTCGTAGAAGAGATAGGTGCCCAGATAGAGCGGATTTGGAACGAACCCTCCGATGTTCTTCTGCAGGATGGTGTAGTACCGCGTTTCTCCGTAGAAGATGGCGGCAGGATCGTCCTCGATCAGAATCTGCTGGATTTCCTTCATGAGGGTATCCAGCTCTTCCTCGACGGTGAAGTTCTCGGCCTGCGCCATCAGCTCTTCGAAGCGTTCATTGACATAACCGCCTCCGTTGGCTCCATTGCCATTCATCGCTGAGGCGAGGAAGTTCGGGGCAAGCTGGTTCCAGGGATCGTTGTAGTCTGGCCACCAGGCCCAACCGCCCATGATCGATGGGCGTTCTTCCGCGGGCATCGCGCCATAGATCATGTCGTCATAGGTGGCCAGATCGACCTCGGTGATGTTCAGGTCGAAACCGATCTGATTGAGATTCGCCTGGAAAAGCTGGGCGGTGGTCTTGTCGTCGGCGGTGCTCGACGTGACCATGTACTCGAACGAGTCGCCTTCCTGGAAGCCGCCAGCGATCAGGAGTTCCTTGGCCTTATCGAGGTCGGTCGGGAAGAGGAAAGCATCCGGGTCATATCCTCGCATCGTCGAAGGGATCGGGCCGGAACGCTTCATCAGCCCCTTGTTGATCGAATCGATGTTCTCCTGGTAGGGGAAGGCATAGCACAATCCCTGGCGCGCCTCGACCGTTTTGAGCACCGGGACGTTCAGGATCGCCCAATTGACGCGGGTCGAGTCGTAGATCTGAACGTTGAGCGACTCGTCTTTCTGGAGCTCCTCGACATCGGACGCCAGCAAGTTATACGTCGTGACATCGGCCTCGCCTTGTTCCATGAGTTGGCGCCGAGTGGCCGATTCTGGAACGTTGCGGATGAAGACCTCGGAGAAATGGTTCCCTTCCCATCCCCGGTGATAGTCCTCGTACTTCTCGAGGGTCACGCCTTCGTTGAGCGTATTCTCGACGAGTCGGTAAGGGCCAGTTCCCGCTGCGTTGTAGCTGAACCATTCGTGCGCGAACGGATCGTCGTCGGTCGCATTCTCTTCCCAGGCCGTCGGACTGACGATGAAGGGTCCGAACGACGACGCCATCGCGGCCAGGAAGAGCGGCTGCGGTTTGCCCAGGTTGAACCGAATCGTCACCGGGTCGACCACTTCGATTTGCGTCTCCGGATCGTCGACGAAGCGCGCGATCACGATATACGGGCCACGCTCCATCTGCCGGAAGCGCGTGAACGACTTCTTCACGGCCTCGGCATCGCAAACCGTGCCATCCTGGAAGAGCACGTTCTCGGGCAGCGTGAATGTATAGGTCGAGAGGTCGGCGCTGATTTCCCACGAGTCGGCCAGCATAGGGGCGTATTCAAATGTGCTGTCGCCCTTGTACTGGACAAGCATTTCGTAACACGCCAGGCAGACCATGGAACCAAGCGTCGTGTACGACGAATGCGGATCGATATCGTTCGTCCCACCTTCGAAGACGACGGTCAAGGTTCCCGAGTCGATTTCCTGCCCCTTGATGGCCTTTGCTGTTGGACGTTGGCCGGGCGCCGCTTTCGCCACAGCTGGCATCGCCGCCAGCGCTGTGAGCAGCGGTGTCGCAATACCAAGCCTGAGGCCGGTATCGATGACCTGGCGACGGTCCATTCGGCCGTTCAGCGCATGGCGAAAGAATGCTGCTTTCTCTTTGTCAGTCACGAGATCACTCCTAGGATGCAGTTGGCCTCCACGGACGGCATGTCCCCCAATGCCACTTCCATGCGACGCGAATCTTCGAGCCGGTGAGTTCTTGTGAAGGTTCGCACGAATATACTGCCCATCCCGATTCCTCATCAAGGAAACGTCACGGATCGGGCGCAGCATCACAACCGCTGATCGGTCGTCGGCTTCAGGTCGGGGTGGTACCCTGTAGGGTGCAGGAATGCGCCTTGCCGGAGTCGATTCGGGACTGCCGGAAGCATTCATGCCGAATTCTTCACATCAAAGGAGCCATGGTCCGAAGATCCCGACTGGGTGGGACCACGAGATGAAGTATCGAATGCCCGGCATGGGCAGGAAGTTCCCGCATATCGTGGGCGTGATCGCGGTCGTTGCGTTCGCGCTTTCGGTCTTCCTCCATCCAGCGGGGGCCGCGCCTGGCCAATCTCCACGCGCAGTCGAGAGCGCGAAACAGTTGCCGGATTGGATGACCTTTGAGACGGCAATTCGCCTGGCGATCGGCATCGATGTCCTGGTGCCGAGCTACGTGCCGGCGCCCTTCTCGGGGGAACCGGAAGTCCAGGCGAGCGATGGCTACTACAGCCTCTATTGGCTAATTCCCGGCGCACCGCCGACGTATCTGCGCATCACCGGCACTGCTTGGGGCGAGATCCCGGCATTCTCGTACTACGACCGCAACGTGCAGCTCGAGCAGAACGATTCGGTCATGGGGTATCCGGCCTGGCATGATGTGACCCCGATCTACGATCTGGTCTATTGGCAAGTCGGGGCTGTCGTCTATACGGTCGAGAGCCACAACATGACCGGCGACACGACGATGGGCATCGCCAACTCGCTCTCCTCCCTCGTCATTCCCGAATCCGGCGGAGAAGTAGAGGAAGAGGGGCCGGCGGCCGGTGCATCTCCGACGGTGGAGCCGTCCGACGGAATCTCCGTGTCCGCGATCGGCGTTCCTTCCACCGTGGCGAGCTCAGAGATCGCCAGCATCGGGCTCGACGGCAGCGGAGAGGTTTACCTCGTTGCAAGCGACGGTTACTTCCTGGCGACGGGGGACACCGGGATCGCGATGGCTGCCGGGACGACCGTCGATTGGCAGGCTCCAACCACCGAGGGAGACTTGACTGTCACGTTTGGGGCCTACCGCATGTCGGACGACAAGCTCCTTTCCGAGGCGACGACTACCGTCCACGGGGTTGCGGCACAGGCGGCGGCCAACACAGTTACCGATCTTCAGTGTCCCGCGACGGCCTCCGCGTCGATGGAGGCCAGAGTCGCCCTGTCAGGTTCGGGTGGAGTTTCGGTGACGTCCTCCTCTGGCTACTGGCCAATCGAGACACCGAACACCGACTTCCAGCCCTACATGGACGGCGGATCGACTATCTCCGGCGGTCTTGGCCCGGGAGCGACCATCGCGCTGATCTGGATGGCGCCGGAAGAGGTGGGGACGGCGACCATGTCGGTTTACGACTCGACCGGCAACGAGATCGATTCGTGCTCCATCGAGGTCGTTGGGAAGAGCGGCTCCGGTGATCTGGGAGCTCCTGCCCCGAGCGAAACCGGACAGGCGCACGGTGACGGCACCGGTATCTCGGAGGCAAATAGCGAGGTCGTTTCGCAGGTGATCGCCAATCCGATTGGCTTTGCGGGAGACGCTTCGGGCGGACCAGAGGCCAACGGACCCGACTACGGCCTGGTCGATGAGCGTGCGTCGGAGGACGACGAAGACGATGCGGTGGCGGCCGAAGTCCGCACACCGGTGTCGACGTCAGCTCAATCGCTCAGCGAGTCGCCCGACTCGAAGCTGGGGCCAGCGTCTGGCGCGGATGGCATGTACGCCATCACGCTCGGCACGCAAGGGGGCACCTTGCGATCGCCATTCGGAGCTACGGTGATCGTGCCGGAGGACTGCCTCGCCGACCAGACCACCGTCATGATCAAACCTGTGGATGACAAGGTTGTTCCGCAAGTGGCCGGGATCGCTGCGGTGCCCGGCACAGCGTTCGACGTTGCCTTCAGTGCGGCGGATGGGCAAGCCGGCTCGTTGCAGTCCCCGGCGCTGCTCACCATTGCGCTGCAGTCGGCGTCGATGTCAGAGAACGCACGCATCTATCGGGTCGAGGGCAGTTCGCTCAAGCTCATGCCAGTAACCGATTCGGATGCAGGCAGCATCTCCACTGAGATCGATGGGCTGGCGCGCTTTGTGGTTGGAGTTCCGCAGAACAACGCGGCGGCGTCGACGTCGTCGATCAGCCCATTCCTCATCGGAGGTCTGGGTTTGGTGGCGTTGGCGTCAGCGGGCCTGCTCATCTCTCGTGGCCTGGCGCGACGCAAGCCAAAGCTGATACCGACCCGACGCCCGTCCAACAGCCGAGTCCGCTATCGCTGACATTCGCGTTTGCGCGGTCACGCGGCTGGCGACAAACTCGCGTACGGTCGCCAATGTGTGACGCTCGTGCTTTTCGCTGCGAGTCGCTGCCCTGGCCGCAGACTGACAAGGTGCCGTGCGCCGAGAGCGCTGCCTACGACCCCGCACTGATTTCGACCGCGGTGGCAGTGTCGATCAACTCTGGTGACAACTCGAGCTGCACCGGGGTGATTGGCGCGTCAGACGCCTCGGTCATCGGAAGCAGCACACGGAACTCCGCGCCACCGCCGGGGGCCTCGTCGACTTCGATGGTTCCATCGTGGGCCCGCACGAGTTCGCGGCAAATGTAGAGTCCCAGCCCAAGACCCGGAGCTTGACTGCTGGTGGCGTCCTCGGTTCGGAAAAACGCTCCGAAAATGTCCTGCCGGTCAGATTCAGGAATCCCCGGGCCCTCGTCGGCAACCGAGATCATGGCCCGCCCGTCGAGTACATCCACCGTGACGGTCACGCTTCCGCTCGGAGGGCTGTACTTGAGCGCATTTCCGACCAGGTTGTCGACGACCTGGAGGATTCGATCGGGGTCCCATTCGCCGGAAATCGATGCCCGTTTTGGCACGAACTCGATGCGCGTTGCATTTTCTCCTTCGGACCGTACGAAAACAGCATCCTTCGTCAGTTCGACGAGATCGGAGGGAATGGGCCGAATTTCCAGCGATCCGGCACGCAGGCGTGAAACATCGAGCAGATCGTCGACCAGCCTTGCCAACCGCACCACGTGCGCGTCGATCGAGTTCAGCCGCTTGACGTGCAGCTCATGATTTCCTTCTCGTGCCAGTTCTCGTGCCACCAACTGGACGTAACCACGTATGGGGGTCAATGGAGACCGCAACTCATGCGACACCACCGACACGAACTCGTCCTTGATGCGGGCGGCCTCCTTGAGCGTCGTGATGTCCCGGAAGGCGCCGACGACTGCGGTCACCTTCCCCGCCTGGTCCATGATCGGAGCGGCGCTGGCCAACAGCGGGCGGAGGTGCCCGTCTCCCCGGTCGATCGCCAACTCGATGCCTTCGACCGTTTCCCCCGATTCCATGGCGCGCTGAATCGGCAGTTCCTCGTCGCTGAACGGCTCTCCATCGGGTGCAAGCAGATGGCGCGAAAAATCCTGCTCGATCCCATGGATGAACAGTTCGTCCGCCACGGCGTTGGTCGCCACCACTGAACGATCGGGAGCGACCACGATCACTGCTTCGGGTATGGCGGCAATCACGCGCTCCAGCCGGCGTTGCTCGTCCCGCGCTTGCTGTAACTCGAACTCGCGCTCGCCGGTCGCGCTCATCGTTTCCAGAATACCCGCGACCTGGGACGCATAGGCTTCGAGCTTCTTGACCTCGGCATTCGAATAGCGGTGCGGGACGAAGAGCCCGATCATCAAGACACCGAGAATACGATCGTCCGGCGACAAGATCGGCGCACCCAGGAGCGACCGGACCGGAGTCGCCCGGAGCTCGCTCGTAGCCGAACCGCGTAGGTCATACACCTGGAGTGGGCGACGCTCGACCCCAATGCGGTGCACGATCCCCTCGCGTTCGCCCTCAAGTCGTAGTGTGTCTTGCGCATCCGCGCCGAACCCATATGTCGCGTCGGGCAAGAAATCGTCGGTGCCGGGCACACTCAGCATCAACGCTCCCGCATGTGCGCGGTTCAGCCCAACCACGTTGTGCACGATGGCGTCGTAGATCTGCTTTCGTTCCGGATATGAGAGCCGTTGTTGGGTGCCGGCAATCGTCTCGATTGCAGAAAGCGCCGTCGCCGCCGATCGCGCCGCAATGGCGGACTGACGGTCCTCGGTGCCTTCCGCCTTGACGCGTTGCACCAGCCAGATGATGAGCAAAGCGGCAAGCGAAAAGACCAACAGCGAGACACGATCTTCGCGAGCGGCCGGACGCGCCATGCCCGTGCGGGTGTCGACAAAGAGCAGATCGAGCAATAGGAACGAGATCGCCAGCGCCGACAGTCCGCCCACCCAGTCCGCGAGATACGCCGACAGCGCGATCAACGCCAGTGCCACAATCCCGGCCTGTGAGACGCTCCAGTCACCGGCGATCAATGCCAAGAGCGCGATCGGCAATCCAGCCAGCAACAATCCAATGACAATGCGCCATGGGAGGTCGGCGAGTGTCGAGTCGATCCGCCGCGATCGTCCGGATGCGTTGCGGAGCCTGCCAGGGACCCCCGCCATGCGCGACCGCGCACGGTCGAACAGTGCGCCGGCAGGGCGGCGATCAGGGGTGGTACTTACAGGCGGTGGCGATTGATCGTTGCCGGGCATCTGCTCGCGGGTCACAGCTCGGATCGATACGTTTTCCCCACCCGAGTGCGGGGCGCGTTCGACCGACTGTGACCGTCACGAACAGTATACGTACGCAGCCGAGGCTGCGGAACGCGACGCTACCGGGATGTCGACTCCAGCAGTTCGCCCTTGACCAACGTGCCCAGGATCTCGATACCGGGTTCGATCTTGTCGTCACTGGCGAATGAGTAGGAGAGGCGCAGTTGGTTCTCGCCTCCCTCGCCCGGGTAGCAACTCCCGCCCGGCATATATTCGATGCCCATCTCACGAGCCCGAGGCAGGAGCTCCAACGTGTCGATCCCTTCTGGCAGGGTGACCCACACAAAGAAACCGCCTTCGGGATCCGTCCAGGTGGTCCCTTCTGGCATGTGTTTTTCGAGCGCGTCCAGCATGAGGAGCTTGCGCCGGTGATAGATCTCCCGCAAGGTCACGAGGTGATCGGACAGGTTCGCTGGAATCCACTCGGCTGCCACATAGGAACCGAAGATGTTCGTCCCGCCATCGACCTTGAGCACGCCGAGGTGATCGATGACTTCTTTCGGGGCCACCAACCAGCCAAGCCGCATGCCCGCGCCCATCGTCTTCGAGAAGGTGGCCGTGTAGATGGTGAGTCCATACGGATCCAGGGCATAGATCGATGGAATCTTCTCGCCCGAGAAGCGAAGATCGTGATACGCGTCGTCTTCGAAAATGATGGTGCCGAATTCATGCGCAAGTTCGATCAGCTCTTTCCGCTTTTCGAGCGACATCGATATTCCAGTCGGGTTCTGGAAGTTCGGGATGACGTAGATCATCTTGGGCGTCACACCGTCGGCACGGAGCGATTCGAGCGTCGCACGCAGCGCATCCATGTCCATGCCATCGTTCTGCATGGGAATCGCGATCTGCTTCGCGCCAACGTTCTTGAGTGCCCAGATAAAGCCCATCCAGGTGGGAGCTTCCATCAAGACCGTGTCGTCCCAATCGACGAACAGGTCGATGATGAGCCCCACTGCCTGTGAACCACCGGCAGTGATCATTACGTTTTCTGGTTTTGCCACGATTCCCTGATCGCGCTCGAGCTTCTCGATGAGCACATCGACCAGTGGCTTAACACCCATGGTCGCGCCATATTGCAGCGCCCATTTCCCGTTGGCATCGAGCGCTTTCACCGCCGCATCCGCTACAGAGGCAGCCGGCAGGGAGTCCGGGTCGGGGAATCCGTAGATGAAGGAGATCATGTTCGCGGACTTCGAAGGATCCCCAACACGTGGAGGCGAGACATTTCGCCCTCGCCTGGAGTAGAGCCCGTCGAGTGCCTGCTTTTCCGTCATGACCATTGCTGTGTTTGCCCCCTGGACTATCGTTCCGAACCGTCGAATTGTACGGGCCGCGCAACCGCAGGCGTTTCACGGGATCGCCATTCGGCCAACGCGCACAAGAAGAACGAATTCGGACCGAAATCGTCAGTTTTGGATGCTAGAATCCCTTTCGTTCGAAGCAGCGATGCCTTTCAGCTTCACATCAAGGGCGGTTCCATTCACGATGACCACATCGACCAACGGCGCTGAGCGCGATGTTTACGACATTACGATCATCGGCGCCGGACCGACAGGGCTCTTTGCAGCCTTCTACGCGGGCATGCGGAAAGCGCGCACGCAAATCATCGACTCACTGGAAGAACCCGGCGGCGCGCTGACCGCCATCTATCCGGAGAAGTACATCTATGACGTGGCCGGGTTTCCCAAGATCCTGGCCAAGGATTTTGTCGAGCAGATGTACCTGCAGGCGATGCGGGACGAGCCGGACGTTCGTCTCAGCGAGCAGGTGCTCGATTTGAAGCGCCTGGACGATGGCATCCTGGAACTGACCACCAGCAAAGCCGTGCGGCATAGCAAGTCGGTCATCATCGCAGGCGGCGTGGGCGCGTTCGAGCCGAAGCGTTTGGAGGCTCCGGGCGTCGAAGAGTTGACTGGCAAGGGCATCCACTACTTCGCCAAGCGCGTCGAGGATTTCCGGGACAAGAAGGTGGTCATCGTCGGTGGAGGGGACTCTGCGGTCGACTGGGCGCTTACATTGGAGCCAATCGCGAAGAAAGTGACCGTGATTCACCGGTCCCAGTTCCGCGCGCACGAATCGAGTGTGCAAGAGCTGCATGCGTCCTCGGTCGATCTTCACTTCCCGAAGTGCGAAGTCACCGAAGTCAAGGCGGGCGAGCATGGCCGCCTGGCTGAGGTCAGTTTCAAGAACGGCGACGGCGAAATCGCGACGATCGAGGCCGACGAACTCATCGTCGCCGTCGGGTTCCTGGCCGACCTTGGCCCGCTCAAGTCGTGGGGTTTCGAACTACAGAAGAACCAGATCGTGGTCGACATCGTGTCGATGCAAACCAGCATCCCGGGCGTGTTCGCGGCCGGAGACGTTTGTTGGTATCCAGCCAAGTTCCGCCTGATCGCGACTGGCGCCGCCGAGGCGGTGACGGCAGTGAATCACGCTGTCGTCCACAATGATCCCGGATCGCGGCTCGATCCTGGTCATTCGACCAACATCATGGCAGCGCGCGACGCGGCGAGCTAGGTCGGCGCGACGCCATTGGCGGTACCGAAGGTGACGACAACCCAAGAGTCCGAGAAGCGCCACCTGAGTTCGATTCTGATCGTTATCGCAATCGCGCTGACCGGACTTGGCATCATGGCGGGTTCCGGTGGCGCAACCTGGCCCGATGTACTGGATGCGTTTGGCGTATCTGACGGCTGGTTCGGCTTGCTGGCCGGTCTTGGGATCATCCTGTCGTTGCCGCTGCTGGTTTTCGGCGGAAAGGTCACTGCCCGCTTTGGCAAGATCCCGCTGCTGGTTGCGGCCGGTGTGGGGTTTTTGATCGTTGCGGCGGGATTCATGTACGCCCCGCGCGCATTTCTCGTGTTTGCCGTATTGATGCTGGTTCGTGGGTTCTCGTTCGCCATCATCGATCTCAGCGCGAATGCGCTTGCGATGGACGCCGAACGCGTCGCCAGGAAACACGTCATGAGCCCTCTGCATGCCGGGTACAGCGCCGGGGCGGTGCTGGGCGCAGGAATGACCGCCGTGCTCTTCTCGGCAGGTTACGGCTTCAAGAGCGTCTATCTGATCATCATCGGCATCTCGCTGGTGATCGTGCTCTCGCCGGCGCTGGTGGGTTTCAAGGATCGGCTCGCGCAGGCAGGCAGCGGCGAGGGCGAGGCGGTTTCACTCTCAGGGTTTCGTGATCCTGTCATTCGGCTTGCCGCGATCGTGACTGGACTCTCGTTTGCCGGCGAGGTGCTCATTGCCGAGTGGGTTGCCATTTACCTGCGCGACGAACGTGGCTTCTCGGGAAGCACCGGAGCACTGGCGGTTACGTGTTACGGCGTCGCGCTGATGATCGGGCGACTCGTGAATGGCCCGGTCGTCAACAGGCTGGGACTGAAACCGAGCTTTCAGCTGCAAGGGATGCTGACGATTGTTGGCGGAGTGCTGGTGATCGCCGGCGGACCGGCCATAGTGGCGCTCCTTGGGGCGTTCGTTGCCGGATTCGGTTTGGCAGGTGTTGGCCCCAGCGGCCTGAGTCTGGCCGGCAAGGCCTGGCCGAACGCACCTGGCGCCGCGTCAGGACTCACATTGCTGGGCGGATATATCGGTTTGGCGGCTGCGCCATTGCTTGGCGGCCTGTTCTCGTCGGTTGCGTCGACGAGGGTGACACTGGCTTGCGTCGCCGCCTGCGGAGTCGGTATTCTCCTCGCGTCGTTTGCGGTGCGTGAGAATCGCAGTTCCGGTTCCGGTCCGTTGGAGCTGTCGTAGCGCAAAGACCCGTTGAGAACCGGAGCGGCTCGGGCCTACTTCGAGACTGTGTGCCCGGTCAACCCCATGCGTTCGCGGACGATTGCCATCTTCGGGACCGCGTACGACCGCGCGCGATCGGCTCCGTCGGCAAGCACACCAATCGCATAGTCCGGGTTCGCTTCCAGCTCGAGCAGCTTTTCCCGAATTGGCCGAACCGCGTCGACCACGATCGTTGCGAGGTCGGTCTTGAACGCGCCATAGCCCTTGCCGGCATAGCGGTCCTCGATCTCGGCTACAGGCTCGTTGCTCAGCAATGAATAGATGCCGAGCAGGTTGGTGAGCGCCGGTTTGTCTTCGGCGGCGCGAACCTCGGAGCCAGAGTCGGTCACCGCTCGTTTGATCTTCTTTGTGATCTCCGCATCGGTGTCGGTGAGCGCGATGTAGCTGCCTGCTGATCCGGCGCTCTTGCTCATCTTCTTGGTCGGATCCTCGAGTGACATGATGCGCGCGCCACTGGTCTTGATATCCGGGGCAGGCACGACGAATGTGTCGCCATATCGCCGATTGAACCGCTGCGCAACGTCGCGAGCAAGCTCGATGTGCTGGCGCTGATCCTCACCCACGGGCACCAGGTCGGCGTCGTACAGGATGATGTCGGCCACCTGCAGCACGGGATAGTCGAAAAGCGCTGCCGAAACCGACTCTTCCGCGCTGCCGGCCTTGTCCTTGAATTGCGTCATACGACGAAGTTCGCCGTAGGTCGCCACAGAATTCAGCAGCCAGCAAAGCTCTGAGTGTTCACGTACATCGCCCTGAACGAACAAGATCGAGTCGTTTGGGTCGATGCCCGCGGCGAGCAGCGTGTTGGCCATGGTGATCGTGTTGGCGTGCAACGAATCTGGCTCGGTCGGCAACGTGAGCGCATGCAGATTCACGATGCAGAAAATGTTGTCGTAGGTCTCTTGCTGGGATACCCAGTTCCGAATCGCGCCCAGATAGTTCCCAATATGGCTCACACCGGAGGGCTGGATTCCAGAAAAGACCCGCTTGCGTCGTCCTGCCATGCGCTGAAGAATCACTCTCGTGCTAGTTGCCAACTGTTGATGCCACGTTGCGCGGCGACGGGATTATACCGGTGGTAACCGAATCTCTCGGTGCTATGATCCGGCCATCGACGGAACAACGATCGTCCAACTCGACCAGTTTGCGATGCTGGTCGATGGATGAGCAGGCGCAATAGGGGAGGGATCGCGTGGCGAAACGATACGACGCAGTCATCGTGGGCGGCGGACACAATGGGCTTGTCGCGGCCTGCTATCTGGCCGAAGCGGGAATCAGCACGCTCGTGTTGGAGCGCTACTCGAAAATTGGCGGCGCAGCGGTTTCGGAGGAGTACGTTCCTGGCTTCACGTTTTCCACTGGCTCGTACGTTCTCTCGCTCATGCCCCGCAAGCTGATCGAGGAGCTGCGCCTGCTCGATGAGGGGCTCGTGTTCCTGGAGCGGAATCCTCGCTTTTTCGCGCCCTTCCCGGACGGTTCGACCCTCTCGTATTGGAACGATCACGACAGGTGGCTGGACGACATCCGCAAGATCTCGCCCAAGGACGCCGACGCCTACGATCACTACGACGCCATGCTCGAAAAAGCATGCGAGGTGATGGATCGGTACATCTTGCGCCGGCCGCCGAGCTGGTCCGAGGTTGCTGCGCAGTTTTCGACTCCGGAAGAAGCGCTGATCTTCCAGAAGTTCTATCTGGGGTCCGCTGCTGATATCGCCGAGTACTTCTTCGAAAGCCCTCAGATGCAAGCGGTGGTGGCCGCGTCCGGATTGATCGGCACCTTCCGTGGTCCGCGTGACACCGGCACTGGCTACGTGAAGCTCTTTCACTCCATGGGCATGGCGACTGGGCATCGCGGCCGCTGGACCTACGTGAGGGGCGCGATGGGGTCGATCACGCAAGCGCTCTCGCGCATCGCGGAACGGCGAGGGGCTGAGATTCGCCTCGGAGCCGATGTCGAGCAGATCATCGTTAAGGATGGCCGGGCCACAGGGGTCGCGCTCACGAGTGGGGAAGAGATCGAGGCCAATATCGTCCTGTCGAACGCCGATCCAAAACGAACCTATCTCACGTTGCTCGACAGCGCTGATGTTCCGGCCGACTACCGAAAGGCGATCGAGTCGATCAAGATCGAGAGCCCGGTCATGAAGATCAATATGGCGGTCAATGAGCTGCCCTGGTTCAAGGCGCTCGGTGACGACGCTCAGAAGCAGCGCGACGGCAGCACCGGCGGACTGTTCATCGCTCCCACGATCGACTACATGCAGAAAGCGTATGAGGATGCGCGGCAAGGACGGCCATCAGAAAAGCCGTTCATGAACATACACATGCAGTCTGCCGTCGATCCGTCAGTCGCTCCTCCCGGCAAGCACACGATCTCGATCTTCACGCAGTATTTCCCGTACAAGCTGGCCGACGGTTCCTGGGACGACCGGCGCGATGAAATCGCCAATCACGTCATCCGCGAGTTTGCCGAGTATGCGCCCAATATCCCGGATCAGATCGTTGGGATGCAGGTGTTGGCGCCACCCGATCTGGAAGCCCGGTTTGGGCTGACAGGCGGACACATTTTCCATGGCGAGCTCGTTCCCGAGCAGGCCTTCGATATGCGCCCGGTACCTGGTTCGAGTTCGTACGAGGGCCCGATCCAGGGGCTCTTCCTTTGCGGTTCGGGCGCATGGCCCGGCGGATGCGTGATGGGCGCTCCTGGTCACAATGCAGCCCAGGAAATCATCGCCCGCTTCAGCGATGTTCGATAGGTGGCGAGCATGAAGATCCACATTTGCGCGGATATGGAGGGAACGGCCGGTGTCGTTTCCTGGATGCAAGTCACTCCCCCGGAAACCTCCGGCGGCTCTCCCTACAAAGAGTCCGAGTACGACCGCTGCCGGCGCCGCATGACTGCTGAGGTGAGCGCGGCTGCCCGGGGCGCCTTTGCCGCCGGAGCGGCCAAGGTGACGGTCAACGACTATCACAATGCCAACCTGAACATCCTCATCGACGAGCTCGACGAGCGATGTCTGCTGGTTGCCGGTGGCGCCGGGCCGCTCAACTTCCTTCAGGGGATGGATGCCGACTGTGCGGGAGTCTTCTTCACCGGGTTTCACTCCAAAGCCGGCACCGTCTCGTCCGCCCTGTCACACACCTGGAGCACGAATCTCAACGATCTGCGCATTGCTGGGGAATCGACTGGCGAGTTTGGACTGATTGCCTATTGTGCGGGCGCTTTCGGAGTGCCGGTTCTGCTGGTGACCGGCGACCAAACCGCGTGCGATCAAACCGAGGCATTCCTGAAGCAGCCGGTGGCGAAAGCGGTCATCAAGGAAGGCATTTCGCAAACCGGAGCGATCAACATGCACCCCCGGGCTGCGCAGGCGCTCATCGAGGAAAAAGCGCACGAAGCGATGTCGCTCATTGGCCAGGTGCTTCCTGCTGTGCTGCCCCCGGGTTCGCCAGTCGAGTTGGAGTTCGATCATCAGACCCGAGCGGACGCTGCCGAACGCATTCATGGCGTTACTCGGGCTGGAGCGCGCACTGTTGCGTTTCAGGCCGACGATGGGCTCGATCTCCTGGAGAAGTTCCTTGCCGTGATGCGAGCCTCCTACGTGCGGATCTCACCATGATGGCCAATCCTTCGCCTGAATCCATTCCGGTCATCGCATCAGCCGATGAGCTCGACGCATGGTTCAGGGATCATGGTTCCACCGAGACAGAGCATTGGGTTGCCTTTCACAAGAAGTCCTCGCCGCACTTCTCGGTCACGTTGGAGGAGTTGATCGATGTCGGGTTCTGCCACGGATGGGTGGACAACAAGGGTATTCGCGTCGACGAGCAGCTCCGCGCGTTGCGCTTCACTCCGAGGCGACCAAAGAGCAATTGGTCGGAGCGCAACCGCGCGCGCGTTCGCCAGCTGATCGCGGACGGCCGCATGCAACCGGCAGGGCTTGCCAGGCTGCCAGACGATCTCTAGCGGCCAGCTTCGCGTTGCTGTAGGTCCGCGATCGCCTGATTGAGGCGTCGCCGTTGGATCGGAAGCTCCTCGACTTGTCGTTGGCGTTCTTCGATATCGGAGCTCCGCTCGGTCAGGAGCCGCGCGCGTTCGGCGTTGAGCTCCCGCAACCGCGCGTCGTGTTCCAGGCAACGGAGCGAAATGCCACCCCAAAGTTGCCAGTCTCCGCAGTCAGGAGAGGGGACCGCCAGATCGGCCAGGGTCACGTTCATGGGGAGCGCGCGCCCGTCGATGCTTCGATCGCGCAGGTCGGTAGCGAAGGCAAACAAAGACTGTTCCAGATGGTCCGCCAGCTCGTCGCGAAGATCGCTGGGAAATTCAATGGGCACGAGCGGACGCACGTCGACGCCGTCACCCATGAGGTCTCCATGCACGATCTGAGTTCCGCGCTCAGCCCAGTCGATTTCTTCCGAATAGCGAAAGACCTGGTCACCGATCTGGAACGACACCCGTGGGACAGGCTCCAGTTCCACCGCGATATTCGTGATCGGAGACGGCTCGAGCGCCGGAACATCGCGCGACTGGAGCGGTGTCGCCTCGGCGATTTCCTGCTCGATCGATTCCAACGCGGTTGCCAGAATGCCGAGGCGTTGCTGGTACGGGCTGTCGGGATCGCCGGAACGCTCCACCATCTCGATCTCGTGCTCGAGCGCAGCGATCCGTTGTCGCAGGCGTTCGACTCCTGGATCAGGGCTGCGCTCCGGGGCCTGTCGCGGAGGTGGGGGGACGAACCCTTTGGCGCGTGACGCGGGTGTTGGGACCTGAACCGGTTCGGGCTCGGTCGGCGTCGTCCGTTGTTTTCGAAATCGATTGAGAAATGACATAACAGTCCACTTGGTGCTAAACCAGCCATTGGTCAGAGTCTATCCGCTGCGTACCGACCTTGACCGCGCGCGGCCAGAGCGCAAGAATGCGGCGAATCGAATCGAGCCAAGCCGCGAAACGAACGGGAACTGATGTCTGCTGAAACCGAGATCACGTGGATTCCGACCGAAGACTATCTGCAACGCAGCCGATTGCTTGCATTTGCACGCAAACACGGTGTCGATGGATATAAGGGCCTCCAGGATTGGTCGGCGAGCGAACCGGGCGCCTATTGGGACGCAGCGGTGCGGGATCTCGGCTTTCACTTCGATCCAGGGTTTGCCCAACCGGTCGACATGGCGCGCGGAAAGGAATGGGCGGAGTGGTTCCCAGGCGCTGGATTCGACTATGTGTCGAACATTTTTCACCTTGCCGCTGAACGCGGCGCGCTCGATGACCTGGCGGTCAGCTGGGAAGGCGACGGCGGCGACACTCGTTCACTGACCTATCGGCAGCTCTGGGACGAAACCCGCCGGTTCGCCAATGCGCTCGATCGGCTGGGAATTGGCAAGGGCGATCGAGTTGGAATCTTCCTCCCCATGATTCCCGAGACAGTGGTCGCGGTGCTCGCGTGTGGCCTGATCGGCGCCATCTATATCCCGATGTTTTCAGGATATGGAGCCGAAGCGGTGGCGTCTCGTCTGCAGGATTGCGGCGCCCGGTTGCTCATCACCTCCAATGGTTTTCACCGGCGTGGGAAGCTCGTTCCGCTCAAGGAAACGGCCGATGCCGCCATGAAAGCCGCCCCAACGGTAGAGCGATGCATCGTCTTCGACCAGACCCATGGCCCCACGCGCATGGAACCGGGCCGGGATCTCTGGTGGGGGGACGTGGTCGCGAACGCGTCGACCACGTTCGAAGCGCGAGGGCTCGCGGCGAACGATCCCTACATGATCATCTACACCTCTGGCACCACGGGCAAACCCAAGGGCGCCGTGCACGTGCATGCCGGGTTTCCCATCAAGGCAGCGCACGATCTTGCATACATGTTCGATCTTCATGCCGGCGAGCGTATTTTCTGGCTCACCGATCTTGGTTGGATGATGGGGCCATGGCTCATTAGCGGAGGGCTGCTGCTGGGAGCCACGATCGTCATCTTCGAAGGAACGCCGGACTATCCCAATCCCGATCGGCTCTGGGAGATCGTCGAGCGGCACGACGTCAATGTTCTTGGGCTCGCGCCCACCGCCATCCGCGCGTTGATGGCACAGGGGAATGACTGGGTCGATCAACACGATCTCTCATCACTGCGCATCCTCGGATCGACCGGCGAGCCGTGGAACCCGGTGCCATGGCAGTGGTACTTCGAGCAGATTGGCAAGCGTAAGCTGCCGATCATCAACTACTC
This sequence comes from Thermomicrobiales bacterium, assembly GCA_041390825.1. Lineage (NCBI taxonomy): Bacteria > Pseudomonadati > Thermomicrobiota > Thermomicrobia > Thermomicrobiales > Thermomicrobiales bacterium. The sequence goes on along the minus strand of JAWKPF010000007.1, from coordinate 8,723 downwards.
AGGAGGTACCGAAACCGGCGGAGGCATCGTCGGATGTGTCACGGTGCAGCCGATACGTTCGTGCGCGTTCAGCGGCCCGGTACCTGGTATGGCGGCCGACGTCGTCGACGACAATGGCGACCCCGTGCGTGGCGCGGTCGGCGAGCTTGCTGTGCGGCAGCCGTGGGTCGGCATGACCAGGGGCTTTTGGCAGGACAACGAACGCTATCTGGAAACCTATTGGTCGCGCTTCCCAGGCGTCTGGATGCATGGCGACTGGGCGGAAATCGACGACGACGGGTTCTGGTACATTCGCGGCCGGTCAGATGACACATTAAAGGTCGCCGGCAAGCGGATCGGACCGGCAGAGGTCGAATCTGCAGCGGTGTCGCACGAGGCCGTGCAAGAAGCCGCCGCGATCGGTGTGCCGGACGATCTGAAAGGCGAGTGCGTGATCGTTTTCGCGATCTTGCGGCCGGGTTTCGCCGGCTCACCGGACCTGACCGAGGCGGTTCGGCAGGAGATCGCGCAGCGCCTGGGCGCGTCGATGCGTCCGAAGACTGTCCTGTTCGTAGATGACTTGCCCAAGACCCGTAACGCGAAAATCATGCGCAGGGTGATTCGGGCAGCGTATCTTGGTTTGCCTACAGGAGACTTGACCTCGCTCGAGAACCCGGCCGCAGTCGAGCAGATTGCAGCGCTGGGAGGACATTGAGGTCAACGGTTGGGGAGGAATGCCGATGAAACGTAATCAGTTGCATGGTACCCAGATGCTGCAGGCGGAAGCGGAGATTCCGTTCAAGCGACGAGCCGAGTACATCGAGGAAGCGTTGCAGAACGGTCTCGAATCCGCATGGTCGATCACCGACCGTACGATCCCGCTTTTCGGCCGAGCTCCGATTCTGACTGGCAAATACTCCGCTGCCACCACCTTTCTGGGCGTGCCGTTTCAGGAAGATATGCGCGCGCTGGAAAGTCCGGATGTCGTGTTCGTCGGGGCTCCGCTCGATGCCGGCACCACCTACCGCTCAGGCACCCGATTTGGTCCGGAGGGGATTCGATCCATTTCTGGGCTCTATTCCGGATACAACTTCGAGTTGGGTGTCGATCTGCTCGAATCGCTGGATATGGTCGATGCCGGTGACATCACGGTCATCCCGGCCAATATCGAAAAGTCTTTTGACCAGATCGTCAAGGGCGTCGCCTATCTGCACGAGCACGCAACCTTTCCGGTCGTGATGGGTGGCGATCATGCCATTGGCTATCCGGACATCCGTGGGTTGGCTCCGTATGTCGACGGCAACATCGGCATCATCCATTTCGATCGTCACACCGATATGACCGAGTTGAACATGGACGAGCGGATGCACGGAACCCCGTTCTTCCATGCCACCAACATTCCGAACGCGCCGCCGGTCAACCTGGTGCAGATCGGCATTGGCGGTTGGAATGGTTCGCGTTACGGTGTCAAGAACGCCCGCGAGCGGGGCGCCACGTCGATCACGATGACGGATATCGACCGGTTCGGTCTCGAGCGTGTGGGCGAGATGGCGCTGGAAATCGCATGGAAGAACGCGTCGTGCGTCTTCCTGTCGTTCGACATCGATTCGATCGATCCTGCGTTCGCTCCCGGCACAGGAACTCCGGAGCCGGGTGGCCTCCTCCCGCGGGAGGCGCTGCGACTCCTGCAGATCGTCACCCGGGAAGGGCTCTGTGGCATGGAGGTCGTCGAGGTCTCTCCACCATACGATGTGGCTGACACGACGTCGCTATTGGCCGCACGTGTCATTTGCGATGTGTTGGGAACGCTCGTGACCGAAGGGAAGCTGGGACGGCGTTTTCCGGAACGGGGTCAAGACCAAAGCGGCACGCCAGAGCCAGAGGAGGCATAATTCGCGGTCGCGGCCGAGGACCGGCGCGCTTCGATTCAGCGTCAGTGTGAGTCCCAATTGACAGATTCTCAAACCAGGCCAAGCTCACACTCGGGCACAAGCAATCGAGCAGAGGCCTTCTCGACCTGGCCCGGAACGACACCCTCGGTCACGACAAATGAAGCTCCGGACAAGCGGCACGGATTGTGGCGCTGGATCGGTATTGGCTCGGCAATCATCGTGATTGGGATCTTCTTGATTCCGTTCCTGGTCTTCGCCTCGGTCTACCGCCAGTCGCGTGTAAACGAGGCGCGCCCAGCCGATGCCATCGTGGTCCTGGGGGCGGCGCAGTTCAATGGAATCCCGTCCCAGGTCTTCAAGGCACGGCTCGATACAGCGTTTGACTTGTATCAGCAGGGGTATGCCCCGTTGATCGTCGTGACCGGCGGACGCATTTTGGGCGACCAGTACACCGAAGCCGAAGCTGGCAAGACCTACCTGGTCGACCGTGGTGTGCCGGCCGACGCGATCCTGATGGAAAATGTGAGCCACAACACGGCCGCCAGCTTCGAGGGCGTGCGTCGTATCCTCGCGCCGCGGGGGATCGAAACGCTGCTCCTCGTCAGCGACGGGTTCCACCTCTACCGTTCCAAGATGCTGGCCGAGAACGCGGGATTCACCGCCTATGGCGTTGCGTCCGAGCAGAGCCCCATTAGTCACGGTTCGGCCACTGAGTTGCGGTATATGGTGCGCGAAACGCTAGGCGTACTCGCGTGGAAGCTGCATCTTCAGCGATAGCGGTCGCGGAGCGGGAATTCTCCCCGCATTCTTCACATCGCATTCACGATCCCTCGGTTCAATGGACACATGTCGGATTGCAGGACAGCTGGTCGCCAGACGAACTGTTCTCGTTGGCCAAGGGAGGGTCACATGCGAGCACGAAGCTCGTTCATCATCGCGCTGATGGTCACGTTGCTAGGTCTCGTGGAACCAATGGGAACGAGTGCCTCGGCTCGTCTCCAGGGCGAGCCGACAGGGACGTTCGACCAAACGCTGACGGTCGGCGGAGTCGAGAGAACCTATCGCGTCCATGTTCCTGGTGGGCGATCACCAGAACTGGGGTTCCCGGTTCTGTTCGTGTTGCATGGCGGAGGCGGCAACGCCAAACAGGTCGAGCGGTCGACAGGGTTCTCCGAGCTTGCCGATCGCGAGGGGTTCATCGTTGTGTACCCGAACGGCTCTGGACGATTCCCACGCCGGCTCACATGGAATGCACACAACTGTTGCGCGTACGCCTACGAGGAAAACATCGACGACGTGTCGTTCATTTCCGCGCTCATCGACCGCATCGTTGCCGACTATCACGCCGACTCGACACGTATCTACATCACCGGGCATTCCAACGGAGCGATGATGACCTTTCGCATTGCATGCGAACTCTCGGAAAAGATCGCTGCGGCAGCTCCCAACGCCGGGGCCCTGAACACTGATTCTTGTCAGCCGGTCTCGCCGGTCGCCATGCTCATCATGAACGGCGAGGACGATACGAAGGTTCCGGTTGCGGGCGGCACGCCCACAGGCTCCGGCCCTGCCGGGGAGTACGATCGAGTCGACACACCCACATCCTTTGCCGTTGATACATGGGTGCGCCTGGATGGTTGTCCCGGACCGGCCACGGTGGTGGAAACGCCATCTTCGATCACGCGAGCCTGGAGTGGATGCGAAGGGGGAAGCGAGGTCGAGCAAGTGATCATTCGGGACTGGGAACATTCCTGGCCGTCGGCCGCAGAAGGCGCTCCCATCGACGGCGCCCAGGTCATCTGGGATTTCGTCTCACGGTTCTCGAAGGCCCCGGCATAGCCGATCGATGTTCTTGCAGGAAGCTGGCGATTTGCGAGCCGATCTGCGTGGGGTGCGTGCGCCTCAGCGAAGGACGCGCTTTCAGCACTCCCCGCGGCGATGATTTCGCCGAAAGAATTGGTTGCAGATCGAGGAGTGCTAGCTGACGCCCCATCCATCATGCTTGTATTTCTTCGCCCAGTCGACACCCTGCCATGTCTTCATTGTGACCGGGCGGATGAAGAAGAGCCAGCGCGGTTCGTTCAGGGTCGGAAGCAGGTAGTCGGGTCCGTGCGGTCCTAGATAGCGGTAGGACATCTCGTTGGCGATCTCGACCCATTTGCCACCGATATTCGGCAGCTCGATCAGTTCGGCTTCGCCTTTGACCAGTACCTTGCGCAAGGAACCCGGCTCGTCGATATCGAGATACACGCGATTGTCTCGTTCCATGAATCGCGCCCAATCCGAGCGCTCGCGCGGAATGACATAAAAGCCACCGTCTCGATAGAGAAACCAGACCGGCACCACATACGGCCAGCCCTCGTCATCGAGCACGCCGAGCCGACACAACCCGTCGGTCGAAAGGAACTCCTTGACCTCGTCCTCCGAGAGTTTGCCGACCTTGCCGCGCCATTCCTGATTGGTTTCATCGCTCATGGAGTTCCTCCAGCGTTCTGCAGTCCTCTGAACTTGAATTCAAGCACGGAGCATGTCTTTCCTGCCTTCACATTGTCCTACCAATCCGCACGGCCAGGCATTGCGCGGGTAACCGAGATCCCTCCGAAAGTAGGGTGTTCAGTGCCCAGAGATAGACGCTATCGTGGCACCCAAGCCTCAATGCGAAGGCAGTGCCCAATGAAAGGTTCAATCATGGATCAACAGACCTTCGATGCGCTTGCAAAGCGGATCGGCAAGCAGAACCGGCGATCGGCAATGAAAACGCTGCTTGGCCTTGCGGGAGGCGTGGCCGTTGGAGTTGTCACGCATGAAGCCGGGGATGCCGCGCGCAGGGGATATGGCGGCCCGACATCCTCGAAAGGATCGTCGAACGAGACCTACTACATATGTGGGCCGAACGAGTATTGTTGCGGGTTCTGGTACTCACGGAATCAAGCCCGCTTTTACCACAACTGCATCAATGGCTACACCTCGCATGCCGTCTGCGAAGAGCGGTTCCAGTTGAACTGTTGCGACTACTGCGCACGCCAGGCCGTCTTTCACCCCTGAAGCGATCCAACTGCCTGATAGAAACGCCGGGGATCGGGCAGTCGCAGAAACGGCCCAGACGATCGTCTGGGCCGCTGAGACTTGGTTTGGGCGCCCGGTTGGCGGGGCGATCAGCGACCGGCCGTCGCCGTCGATTCAGGTGTCGGGGGCGAGCCCGTCGTTCGCGATTCGACCTTGTCGCCAGTGTCGCCCTGGGACTGGACTGGCGCTTCAGTACCAGGGCCCTCGGTCATCGCAGCTTGCGACCCAGCAGACTGTGGCTGCGCAACTTGTTGCTGGACCGTCTGTTCCGGATTGCTTCGGACACAGATGAAATCGCCGTCACTCCAGATTGTGCATATCTTGCTGCCCTTCACGCTGCACGCCCCAGCGATATGGTCGATCGTGCCATCTTCGTTCAGAAAGATGTGGTAATCGAAGGTGCCTCCCTCGATTTCGCAGGCCCGCGAAAGGATCTGCAGCGTGAGGGCCACCTGGGTGTCGTTGTCGGCCGCCCGCGCCCCCGGAACGGCGAAGGCGCTCATCGCTATGAGAAACCCAATGATCAGGGCCAACGGCAAGCGCCAAGGCATCATTCGGGCAATAGGGAATTCGTGATTCGTGCTCACAGTAGTTGCTCCTTATTTCCACGCAAACTCTTTGCAAACATTGATCGATTAGGTGCGTTTTCTTGTTCCCGACCCGGGTCGAACAGGTGCGGATCTCGATCAGGAAAGCATGTTTCAGATACTGCGGGCTACTGGACCTGCAGTGGCAAGCTCGCAGCTTTCCAGGCTTTGAGACCCCCATCGAGGTGCGCGATGTTCGTGTACCCCAGTTCCTGCAATGACTTGACCGCGAGCGCCGAACGGCCACTCGACGCGCAATAGAGAATGACCCGTGCGCCGGGATCGAATTCGCTGCGGTGATAGGGGCTCGCTGGATCGGCATAGAACTCGATCATGCCGCGAGGGGCATGGACCGCGCCCTGGATCATGCCGGTCGCCGCCAGTTCCTCTGCTTCGCGGATGTCCACCAGCAGAGCATTGCCGCCCTTGCGCTCCGCGACCACCTCCTCGACCGAAAGGTTCTCGATCGAGCTCCGAGCCTCAGCCACCAGTTCCGCAGCCGTTGCTTTCGTTTTCATTGGTTACTTTCCTTTCCGATGTCGCTGCGTCCCCAACATTGGGACACCTCCATCCTCGCGCAGAGAGGGAGTTCGGGACATCGGTCCGGCCGACCTATTTCTCGGAGTGGGGTGACCTACTTTTCGAACCCAAGCGACCGAGCTGCCGTCACCGCGTCGGATCGGGACTGCACGCCGAGCTTGGCGAGAATCGCGGAGACATGATGGCCGCAGGTTCGCGGAGAGATGAAGAGCGCCTCGCCGATCTCCCGGTTCGTCTTTCCCGTCGCGAGCAGGCGAAGCACGTCCATCTCACGGTCTGTAAGCTGGGCTGGATTCTCGCGAGTGCGCTCGCGCGGACCTTTCGGCACGCTGCTCACGCCGGACTGGCGAAGCTGCTTCGACACGCGCGCGGCGTCGGCGCGCGCGTCGATCGACTGGAGCATTTGCAGAGCCGACCGAAGCTGGTCGACGTCTCCAGTTGCGGCGCGTGCCCTCGCTTCCTGGACCGGATGGCCAAGCGCATGCCAAAGGTCGGCTGCCTCGAGATACTTGCCCTCGGTTTCGAGTCGAAACGGATCGGTCATCGGGATGTCCGTGCGAACATCACCGCCCACGCGAGCTATCCACGCACCGAGAAGGCCGCCCAACCATCGATCCCCTGTCGGAGCAACGACGTCGATCCCGCGTTGCGCCTCGTGGAGCGCTGTCTCAGGGTTTCCGGCCAGCCAGGCCGCTTCGGCCCGGGCGGCACGGACCGGCCCGAGCCGCTGCGCCTCATTTGCCTGTTGAGCCAACTCGAGCGCCTCGTCCAAAACTGCATCCACATTCTCACCCTGGCGCATTCCGAGGAGCCCAAGACCGGTCAACGTCACGATGCGGGTGGGCGCGAGCAAGAGCGGCATGGCCAAAAGCTGCACCAGGGTCGATTCGGCGGCATCGTAGGAGCCGGATTCGATGAGCGCCGTCGCATGCAGGGCCCGGAGATACTGATTCAGAGAGAGGATGTCGTGCTCGTCGGTGTATGCAATGCCTTCGAGCGCAAGCGTTTTCGTGCGCTCCAGGTCGAGGTGCTGCAGCAAGAGGAAGGCGCGATTGGTATACGACCTGCTGACGTCGTCGTGCAGTCCCAGGCGCGCAGCCTCGCGCGCAGCTTCTTCGAGCAGCTCGAGCCCAGGTCCATCCATTTGCATCAGGGCAGTGCCGACATTCGTCATGGCGTGCACCACCACATGCGGAGCATCGAGATGGCGAGCCATCTCGATCGCGCGCTGTCCCAACTCGACGGCATCTGCCGACGATTGGGACAACATCCGGAGTTGGGCGAGGTTGCTGTAGGCCATCGCCAACTCGACGGAGTCTGCCCCGGTGTCGAGCGCACCCAGCGCGGCCAACGCATCTGCTTCCGCTTCGTCGCCACGGGCTGCAATCCAGTGATAGCGGCTTCGCCGGCGAAGGTCGTCGCCGAGCAGGCGAGCGTCTCCGCTTCTGGATCGGATCTCGATGGCCCGCGAAATGTCCTCGATCGCTCGATCATTCTGACTGGTGACGTGCAACTCGAATGAGCGTGCTTCCAGCAGGGAGGCAACTTCCGCATCGTCCATCCCTTGACTGAAACGCAGCGCTCGGTCGTATTGCAGGACCGCCTGTCGATGCGCGCCTCGTTCTGCCGAAGCGCGCGCGGCCGCGATGGCATACCGGCGCACGGCTTCTGCATCATCCGCGAGTTCCGCAAAGTGGGCGAGCAGCGCCACGTTCGACGCTCGTGCCGGATCGGCTTCCAGTGTTTCCAGGATCCGCTGAGCGAAGCTGACCTGCCGTACTGCCGAAATCTCCTGAAGGATCACGTCGCGTGTGAGGGCGTGCCGGAAGATGATTCCGTCCGAGGTGGAACGCAGCAGGCCCACATGCATGCCTCGTTCCAGATCGGGAGCGATGTCTCGTTGGCAGATCGTCTGCAGGAGCCGAGCGTCGACGACCGGACCGACCATTGCGGCCAGATCGACCACCACGCGGCTTTCCTGGTCGAGCCGCGCTGCCCGGGCCAGCACGACCTCTCTGATGGAATGGGGAATCGTTTCGCTTCGCGCGTTGACGATCTCCGAAACGAAATAGGGATTGCCGCCGGTCAGATCGTAGACGGCGCGGGGATCGAGTCCGGATCGTTCGGCCATGACCGAGACCGCAGCAAGGGAAAGCGGTGGCAGGGAAATCCTGGCGACGTTTGCCTGGTTCGTCAGCTCGCCCAGCAACAACCGCAGCTCGTGCCCTGGCCCAAGCGAGTCATCGCGGAATGTGGCAATCAACAGCGTGTGGGTGCGGTCGAGTCGCCGGGCGAGAAAGCGCAGCAAGTCGAGCGTCGCTTGATCGGCCCAGTGCACGTCTTCCGCGACCAGGATGTTCGCCTCGCTCTCGCCGCGTAGCTCTCCAAGGATTGCCCGCGTGATGCGGTCGACGCTGGTGTCATGCTCCACCACAGCGGCAACCTGGGGTCCGAACGAATCGGCGATGTCGAACACGGGTCCCAGGGGGCCGAGAATCCCCGCTGCGTCGCAGGAAACCGATCGCACCGTGACCGTTGCAGGCAACGAATCGACGAGCGCGGTGACGAGCGATGTCTTGCCGGAACCCGCTTCGCCCCCCAGGAGAACGACCTGCCCGGCCCCTGCCGAGGCGCACGCAAACAGGCGCGATAGCTCGTC